>DATLFZ010000237.1:0-10679 GCA_035540795.1 Beijerinckiaceae bacterium
CGATCTCCAGCTGGGGCGCTGGTGCACTCGGCTGCGCCGCATCGCCGGTCATGGTAGAGCTTCGCATGGCGTGGTCTTCATCGGCTCCGGCGCTCCAACGCCGGATTCGGGTCAGCACCCGGTGACGACGCCACCCTCGATTCCAACCACCTCAGCGACGGCACCGATGCGGCGGTCGATCAACGGAGGATCTGATGTCGGGCAAGATCGCGTCGGCGGCGAAGGCCGTGCTCAGCCTCGGCGGCCGGCTCGGTGCGAGCCTTCTTCTGAAGCGAAGCCTCGACGCCCCTCCGGCGCTGTTTCGCTCCCGCCTCGCCATCGCGGTCTCGACCGCCTCCCCCGACCGGATGGACGAGATCGCCGCGATGACGCCGTACCACCACGCCGGTGCGCTGCGGCGGCGGCTCCAGGCCGGCAACGTCTGCTTCATCGCGGAGGTGGAGGGCCGGGTCGTCGCCTTCAACTGGCTGGTCTTCGGCGGTGAGGACGACGAGTTCTACCGCCTCGAGCTCGCGCCCGGCGAAGCCTACTGCATGGACGCGTTCACCGCCGAACCCTTCCGCGGCCAGGCGATCCACACCGAGCTTCTGTCCCGCATCCTCATCCGCGCCCGGGAAGACGGCTGCCGCGTGGCCTATACCCGGGTGGGGGTCCTCAATTCGGCCTCGTGGAAGACCCATGTCCGCCTCGGCTGGAAGATGGCGGGCATCACCTTCACCTTCCTCCCGCGCGGGGCGCAACCTTCGGCCCGCCGCTTCTGGCCGCGGCTCCATCCGTTGGCGCCGATCTACGGCGACGCGCCCTCGTAACGCCCCGCTGCCCCCACGAGCGCAGGTTCGGCGGCCTGTTCACAAGACATCGCGAGACAAAGCGGTGCGCGACGTTAACTGTTCCCGTTAAGCAAGTTCCTAAACACCTGTTGAGGTTAACGAGAGGTGAACCTATCGTCTCCCGCACTACGCTGAGGTCGCCATCGACGTCCTCGGCAGGATGCGGAGACCGTTGATGGAGTATCGCCGTACGGACATCCAGGCCGTCGTCGCTCCGGTGGCCCTGCGCGCCGCCGCGGTGGCGCGGTCGCGCGCCAGGCACTTCCTCGACTGGGTCGCGCAAGGCACGGGCAGCCTCGATGCGAGCCGCATCGCGGTCGTGGTGGCGCATCCGGACGACGAGGCGGTCGGGCTCGGCGGCCAGTTCGCGAGGCTTCCGGGGCTGACCCTGGTGCACGTCACCGACGGCGCCCCGCGCGGGGGCAGCGACGTCGCCGACCAGGGCTTCGTCGCCCCGGCCGAGTACGCCGCGGCGCGCCGGCGCGAGATCGAGGCGGCGGTCGCCCTCGCGGGCGTCCCGGTCGACCTCGTGTCCCTCGGCATTCCCGACCAGGAGGCCGGCTACCGACTCGCCGAGATCGCCGGCGCGCTCGCCGCCCTGTTCGAGCGGCGCGAGATCGACCTCGTCCTGACCCACCCCTACGAGGGCGGCCATCCGGACCACGACGCGACCGCCTTCGCCGTGCACGCTGCGGGCAAGCTGCTCGCCCGTCGCGGCATCGAGGCCCCGGCGGTCGTCGAGATGGCCTCGTATTTCGCAGCACCCGAAAACTGCGTCCACCAGCGTTTCGCCCCGGGGGGCGACCAGGAGGTCGTGGTGGCCCTCGACGAGCCCCGCCGCGCCCTCAAGCGGGCGATGCTCGACGCGCACGCCACCCAGGCCGGCTGCCTGTGGGTCTTCGTCGACGACGAGGAGCGCTTTCGGCCGGCCCCGCACTACGATTTCCGCGCGTTGCCGAACGGCGGCCTGCTCAACTACGAGCGCTTCGGCTGGGGCATGACCGGGGAGACCTGGCTCTCCCTGACCCGCGCCGCGATGGCGACCCTCGACCGTCGGGCGGAAGCCGCGCGCCGCGAGCGGCGCCCGGCCGCGCGCGTGACCCGGGCGACCGTCCCGGCCGCATGGTCTCGGGCGGCCTGGCTGCCGCCGGGGATCGGCGGCCGAAACCGGGCGGCGGCGAGCGCCTGATCGGCCGCGGCCGTCAGGCCGGCGCGCCGGCGGCGAGGGCGGCGGCCGCGGTCGCGGCCGCTCGCGTCGTGCGGTAGCAGGGCAGCCCCGCGGCCTGAAGCCGCCGCATCGACTCGAGGTCCTGGTCGCGCGCGCCCCAGAACACGCAGACGGGCTTGTCGAGGTCCGGCGCCAGCGCCGCCAGGGCCTCGGCGAGGTCGGGGAAGGTGGTGGGCACGTCGGTGATGCTGACGAGGACGAGGTCGTACTCGCCCGAATCCTGGAGCGCGCGCACGAGCGCCGGATAGACCTTCGGGTAGTCCCACCAGATCGGCGTCGCGTCGACCGGGTTGCCGGCGCCGGCGAAGGCGGGCAGGTGGGCCCGCATCCGCGCCTGCAGGCCGGGAGAAGCCTCGGGCAGGACGAGCCCGCGCTGCACGGCGAGGTCGGCGAGCTCGCTGCCGATGCCGCCGGTCCCGGTCACCACCGCGAGGCGGCGGCCGGCGGGGGGGGGCTGCCACAGGAGCGCCTTGGCGGCGTCGAGCAGGTCCTGGCCCGTCTCGGCGAGGACCACCCCCGGCGGGAGGCGCTCGACGAGGCGGGCCACGTTCGACTCGAGGCCGAGATGGGCCCGCGAGGCGCGCCGCCCCGCCTCGGTCCGGCCGAGCACGGAGAGCACGACGGGCTTCCGGCACGCCACCTCGCCCGCGACCTCCAGGAAACGGTCCGGATTGGCGACCGCCTCGAGGAACAGGCCGACGACGCGGGTCTGCGGATCGTCGCCGTAGAAGGCGAGCACCTGTTCCACGGCGAGGCCGGCCATGTTGCCGAGGTCGCAGAACTTGGCGACCGGCACGGCGTGGTCGTTGGCGTACATGGCGAGCGCCATGCCGAACCCGCCGCTCTGGGTCAGGCAGGACAGGCCCGCGCCGCCCGGGGGAAAGAGCGGGATGATCGAGGCGTTGACGCCGGCGGCGCAGTTCATGATGCCGACGATGTTGGGGCCGAGCAGGGTCGCGCCCATGCGCGCGACCGCCGCCTTGAGCCGTTCCTGGAGGGGGCCCCCGCCGGCGACCTCGCCGAAGCCGCTCGGCACCGCGACGACGAAGCGGACCTTGCCCGCCGGGCAGTCTTCGAGCAGTTCGACGAGGGCCGGCCCCGGCAGGAGAGCGAGCAGCACGTCGACGGGCCAGGGCACTTCGGCGACGGACGGCAGGCTCGCGATGCCCGCCACCTCCCGCTCGCCGGGATTGACCACCGCGAGCCGCCCGCGAAAACCCTCCCTGAGGCGGCGCGCGACCATGTTGCCCATCTTGCCGGGCGTGTTCGACGCCCCCGCCACGACGATCGAGGCGGGGCCGAACAGGGGCTCGAGGGCGGGGTCGGTTGTCGCCATGCGCGTTTCCTTCCTGCCGGCGGCGGCTTGCGCCCGGCCGGCGCGCAACCTCATAGTGCGGAGGGGTTACGGAAGGGAGAAGGCGTGGCGGTCCAGCTCGAGGTCGAGGAGGTCAGCAAGCGCTTCGGCGGCGTCGTCGCCAACGACCGCATCTCCATCCAGGTCCGCGAGGGGGAGATCGTCGGCCTCATCGGGCCCAACGGCTCGGGCAAGACCACCCTGTTCAATTCCATCGTCGGGCACCACCGCATCGACTCCGGCCGGGTCCGCTTCCGGGGCGAGGACATCACCGGGCTCGGCGTACAGAAGGTGGCCCGCCGCGGGGTCCTGCGCACCTTCCAGCAGACCCGCACTTACCGGGCGATGACGTGCCTCGAGAATCTCCTGATCAGCCTGCCGCACGCGGAGCTCTCGCCTCTTCGGCTGCCCCGGCCGATCCCCGTCGACGCGGCCCCCCGCGCGCTCGACCTCCTCGCGTTCGTGGGCCTCGCCGGCAAGCGGCACGACCTCGCCGGCGAGCTCTCCTTCGGCCAGCAGCGCCTGCTCGAACTCGCCATGGGGCTGATGAACGAGCCGCGCCTCCTCCTCCTCGACGAGCCGACCGCCGGCATCAACCCGTCCCTCGTCGAGAACCTGATGGCGCGGCTGCGCGAGATCAGCGCCACCTTCCGCGTGACCCTCGTCGTCATCGAGCACAACATGCGGGTCATCATGGCGCTGGCGCACCGGATCTACTGCCTCAACCGCGGGCAGGTCCTCGCGGAGGGGCCCCCGGAGCGCATCCGCCAGGATCCGCAGGTCATCGAAGCCTATCTGGGCGCGCGCTGATGCAGGAGGCGGCCGACGCGGCCGACGCCGCACTCCTCCCCTTCCCGCCGCCGACGCGGGCGCGACTCGCCACGCTCGTCGGCGGCGAGCCGCATCTCGCCCTCCTCGACCTCCATGCGGGCTACGGCAAGATGGAGGTCCTGCACGGGATCGACCTCCTGGTCGGGCGCGGGCAGTCCCTGTGCATCATCGGCCCGAACGGATCGGGCAAGTCGACCGTGCTCAACGCGCTGTTCGGCCTCGCCGACGTCCTCGCCGGGGAGCTCCGGGTCGCGGGCCGCGACGTGCGCGGCGCCAGTTCGGCCGCCATGCTCATGGAGGCGAAGGTGGCCTACGTGCTCCAGAACAGCTCCGTCTTCCCGGACATGACCGTGGAGGAGAACCTCCTCATGGGGGGCCATCGCCTCGGATCCCGCCGCGCCGCCGCGCAGGCGGTCGAGCGCATCCTCGACGCGCATCCGCGCCTCGCCGAGCGCCGGCGCGAGCCCGCCGGCGCGCTCTCGGGCGGGGAGCGGCGCATGCTCGAACTGTCGCGCGCCCTCATCACGGATCCCGCCATCCTGCTCGTCGACGAGCCCTCGATCGGGCTCGAGCCGCGCACCATCGACGCGGTGTTCGCCATGCTGGACCGCCTGCAGCGGACGGAGGGCCGGACCATCGTGATGGTCGAGCAGAACGCCAAGATGGGGCTCGACTTCGCCGATCTCGGCTACGTCCTCGTCGCCGGCCGTCTGGCGCTCGCCGACCGGGCCCGGGCGGTGCGCGAGAACCCGGAGGTGGCCCGGCTCTTTCTCGGCGGCTGAGACTCAGCGGGGTCGGAACATCGCCGAGAGTGGCTGGGTCCGTCCGCGCAGGAAGTTCATGAGCCCGTTCGGCATGTACAGCACGATCAGCATGATCCCGAGCCCGAGCGCGCCGAGGTGGTAGTCGAGGAGGTGGCTCCACAGCAGCGTCGAGACGTACTCGACGAAGAACGCCGACAGGACCGGGCCGAACACCGTCGCCGCGCCGCCGAGCAGGAAGATGACGAAGGCCTTGACCGCGATCAGCATGTCGAAGGCGGTCGGGGGGTCGATGTAGCTGAACCAGTAGCCGTAGACCGCGCCGACGAAGCCGGTCAGCGCGGCGCTCACCGCCCAGGCGACCGTCTTCACGGTCGTGGTGCGGATGCCCATCGCCTCCGCCTTGACCTCGTCGTCGCGGATGGCGCGCGCGGCGTGGCCGAGGCGGCTCGTCTTGAACCAGGCCGCGACCAGAACGCTGAGCACCATCGTCCCGAGCAGCATCCAGTAGAAGATGCGGGCGCCCTCGAGAGGGGGCCACGGCGGCAGGGGAAGGGACAGCCCCATGCCGCCGCCGGTGAGCGGCGTGAGATTGTTGACCACCGCCTTGACGGTCTCGTTGAGGCCGACGGTCGCGATGGCGAAGTAGTGGCCGCGCAGGCGCAGGAGCGCCGGTCCGAGGGCGAGCGCGGTTGCCGTGCAGACCGCCACCGCCACGAGAAGGCCGAGGACGAAGCCGCCGCCCGCCTTCACCATCACGACGGCGACGCTGTAGGCGCCGAGCCCGAAGAACACCACGTTGCCGAAGGCGGGATAGCCGGTGAAGCCGGCGATCAGGTTGATGCCCTGCGCGAGCGTGGCGTACATCAGCGCCATCGACACGACGCGGATCCAGTACGCGCTGAGATAGAAGGGCGCGATCGCGAGGACGAGGCCCGCGGCGACGAGGAGCGCCGCGGCGACGGCGCCCCGGGCGTTCGCGCCCGCCGGCTCGGACTCAGGCGCGGGTGATCGCATGGGACTGCCTGCCGAGAAGTCCTGTCGGGCGCAGGAGCAGGAGGGCGACCAGGAGCCCGAAGCTGATCGCGTCCCGGTAGCCCGGAAAGCCGAAGCTCGAGACCAGGTTCTCGGTGACGCCGAGGAAGAGGCCGCCGAGCACGACGCCGAACACGTTGCCGAGGCCGCCGAGGATCACGATGACGAAGGACTTGAGCGTGAACGGCGCCCCGATGACGGGCGAGAAGGCGTAGACGACGGCGACGAGGGAGCCGGCGGCGCCGGCCATCGCGGCGCCGAGCCCGAAGGTGATCGCGTAGGTTCGCGCAGTGTCGACCCCCATCACGCGGGCGGCCTTCGGGTCCTGCGCGGTCGCGCGGATGGCACGGCCCGTGTGCGAGCGCTTGAGGAACTGGTGCAGGGCGACGGTGAGGACGAGCGCCAGGGCGAAGACGAGGAGGCGGGTATAGGCGATGCGCACGCCGCCGACCGTGAAGGCCGCGCCCGTGTACCAGGTGCTGATCGAGCGCACGTCGGCGGTGAACAGGGCGATGTTGACGTTGATCAGCACCATGTCGAGGCCGAAGGTGAGGATCAGCGTCAGAAAGACGTTCTTGAGCACCACCCGGTTGATGATCCAGCGCTGCAAGGCGTAGCCGAGGACGAACAGGGCCGCCGCCGAGAAAGGGATCGTCAGGATCGGGTCGATGCCGAACCGCGCGTTGAGCCAGAAGGCGATGAAGGCGCCGGTCAGGATCATGGTGCCGTGGGCGAGGTTGATGACGTTCATCACCCCCCACATGATCGAGAAGCCCATCGCCATGCAGGCATAGAGGCCGCCGAGCAGGATCCCGTTCACGATCGTCTGGGCGAGCAGCATCGGGCCGGTTGCCGCGCCGCCGGCCTCCGGCGGGCGTGAGAAGAAGAAGCCCCGGGGAGGTCGTCCCGGGGCCGTGGGTCGCCGATCGTGAAAAGACCTAGCGCGGCGGCATCGGGTAGACGAGATCCGCCTGCTTGTGGTCCGGCGGGTACACGACTTTGGGCTCGCCGGTCTGGATCTGCACCACGCCCATGCGCTTGGCGACGTTCTGGCCGCGCTCGTTGAACTTGATCGGCCCGTAGAAGGTCATGAGATCGGTCTGCGCGATGGCGTCGCGCACCTTCTCGGGATCGAGGCTGTCGGCCTTCTCGATGGCGCGCTGGTAGACGATCAGCGCCGCCGAGGATTGCGGCGGGTGGTAGTCGGGCTTGTAGCCGAACTCCTTCTCGAACCGCGCCGCGTATTCCTGCGCGGTGATGCCGAAGGTGTCGTCCTTCCAGGGCATGTTGGACGACCACTGGATCGGCTCGAGCAGGTACTCGGCGTCGCGGCCGAGGGACTTGACGAAGCCCGGCAGCGTCGGGCCGAGCATGAAGCCCATCATCTTGGGCCTCACCCCGAGCTCGGCCGCCTGGCGGGCGAGCAAGATCATGTCGGCGGTGTAGCCGGCAGCGAGGATGATGTCGGGCTTCTTGGCCCAGGCCGCCGCCAGCATCGGCGACAGGTCCTTGGTGCCGGTCGGATAGTTCTCGTTGTAGACGACGTCGAGGCCGGCGTCCTTGGCCTGCTGGGCGGCGCCGCGCATGCCGGTCTGCGGGAAAAGGGCGTTCTCGTAGATGAGCGCGACGGTCTTGGCGTCGCGGTCCTTGCCCATGCGGATCATGTTGATCGTGTACTGCTCGGCCGTGGTGAGAACGCCGAACACGTACTTGAAGCCGCGCTCGTAGATCGGCGTCGACGCGGCGTGCGCGAGCACCATCGGCGTGCGGTGGCGCTCCGCGACGGCGCTCGTCGGCAGCGAGATGCCGCTGCTGTAGGGACCGGCGATGAAGTTCACCTTGTCCTGGACGATCAGGCGCTCGACCAGCGCCACCGCGCGCTGCGCGTTGCTCTCGTCGTCGTAATAGACCATCTCGACCTTGTGCGGCACGCCGCCCACCTTGATGCCGCCGCGCTCGTTCACGAGCTTGACATAAAGGTCGTAGCCGTCGCGGACGAGGCGGCCCTCGGTTGCCATGCCGCCGGTCAGCGACAGGGAGGCGC
The DNA here is from genome assembly GCA_035540795.1 of Beijerinckiaceae bacterium. Classification (GTDB taxonomy): domain Bacteria; phylum Pseudomonadota; class Alphaproteobacteria; order Rhizobiales; family Beijerinckiaceae; genus JAJKJG01. Next base: position 8,084 of record DATLFZ010000237.1, read on the forward strand.
CGAACCGGATGACCCTATCCTGGGCGGCGGCATCGATCGCCCCCACCATTCCAAGCGCTACGCCGATCGCGGCGAACCAACGGAGAAACACGAGCATATAAGCTCCCAATGGCAATCGTGATGACACTCAACTCAAGCATCTGCTGGGAGTACGGTCAAGCTCTGCTCATGGTCAGTCACGAGGGACCCGATGGCCCTGAAAAACTTGAGGATTCAAAGTGTGGTTCGGGGCGGAACGAAACAAAGCCAGCGGCGAGGGGTCCAAACCGGTCAGTCGCCGGCAGGTGATGAGAAGCACGAGAGCGACGCCCATCGTCGACGCCGCCACTCCCGCAGCGGCCGCAAACGGACCTCCGAGAGCGCCGAAAACGACGATACAGGCTGCCCGCGCCAGGAGTCCCGCGGACATCCGCACGAGGTAGGCGCTCTCGTGTCCGAGCAGCAGGAGGATGCTCGGCACCGGCCCGATCAGGCTGCTGAAGGCGCTTCCCGCCGCGAGCACGAGGAGCATCTCCCCGTGCGCGGCGTAGGACGAGTCGAACAGACGCAGCAGCTCCGGCCCGAGCAGGACGATGGCGGCGAAGCCGCCCGTCGTCGCGCAGGTCGTGAGCACGGCGAGTTGCTTCAGCACCCGCCGGAGCTCGACATGGCGGCCGGCGAAGTAGAGCTCCGGGATTCGCCTGATCGAAAAAGAGTTGAAGCCGTCACTCGCCACGGCGAAAAGGCTGGAAATACGTGACGCGGCGAAATAGAGGCCGGCTGCGGTTGGATCGAGGAACATACCGATCAACAGCACGTCGAGGAAGCGCGACGAGGCTTCCAGCACCGAAACCAGCCAATTGCGCACGGAGCGAGGGGTCCAGGTGCGCGGGTCCGTGACAGGCGCGGCTGAACGCACCGGCGTCGGCATCGCGCGGCACACGGCGCGCATCTGCAGCAGGGTGGCCAGGCCGCATCCGACCGCGGCCACGCCGAAGAAGAGCTCGGCCGAAAAGGTGGTCGCCGAGAGCAGTCCCAAGCAGGCGGCGAGCGCGACGAGGGATTTCCAGGTGATGTCTCGGTGAAGGGAGCCGTCGAGCACACTGGAAACCACGCGCGCGAGCTGGGACGAGTAGAGGCAGAGCATCTGCGCGATGACGAAGGCGACAACGCACGTCACGAGAAGAGGATCGACACGCAGCGCATAGCCGAGAACGGCACCCATCCCCGCCACGAAGGCCGATCCGACGACGCAGATCCGCCACCCGAACCGCATGACGCCTCGAGCAAGGTCGAATCGCCCCGTCTGGACGTACTCGCTCCACGATCGCAGGGCGAGAAACTCCTGACCGGCGAGCGCGAACACGGCGAGAAAGCTCGCCCCGCTGAAGACCATCGCGATGAGGCCGAAATTGGCGGGTCCCGCCGCCCTGGCGACGAGAGTGAACATCAGGAACGTCAGGGACGCATTCAGGAAGGCCAGCAGGAGCGAGAGCCCAATGGGGCGCAAGAGCTCGCCGCGGCTCGCGTTCATCAGCGAACGCGCCCACAGGCCGCTCTGCGCGCGCATTCTGGTGGCTAGCATTGCAACTGGTTCTGCCCATTGCGTGGGGTCGCGAATCGAGGCACCGCACGGGCCGCAGGTAGGGTCCTCCTTCTGCCCGGCTCTCGAGCGCGTCGCTTCGAAACGAGAATCATGGGTCCGGCCCTCGCGTGCCTGCTCAGAAGCATTCGACGTGCCAGAAGAGAGGCTACGGTTGGGGGGACGGAGCGCGCAGCTCCGGAAGACCGCCCGGGCCGGCCCGATCACCGCAATGGTTCGGAATGCCCGATTGCGGCTTCGCTTCGGCGGCCTATGTGTGAATGGACGCCCGCACCGGATCGAGGAGAACGACGATGCACGCATCCACGCCCGAGGAGATGCCGATCCGGCGCGAGGAGGGTTCGAGCAAGGGGCGTTACCTCGTCCGGCTGGATGGCGCCGAAGCGGAGATGACCTATTCTCGCGCGGGCGAAACCATGATCATCATCGATCACACGGAGGTTCCCGCCGCGCTGCGCGGGCGCTCGGTGGGGCAAGCCCTGGTCCGCCGTGCCGTCGAGGACGCGCGCAAGGAGGGGCGCTCGATCATCCCGCTCTGTCCCTTCGCCAAGGCGCAGATCGCGCGCCATCCCGAATGGCAGGACGTGCTGTCCCGCTAGAGGAGCGACCATGAGCTGGAGCCCCTGTCCCGACCCCACCCTCGGCGTGCCGAGCACGGTCGACGCCGTCGAGACGCTGATCGTGCCCCGCGCGGTCGATCTCGGCGAGATGGAGGTGCGCCGGGCCTTGCCCTCGACGAAGCGGCAGATGGTCGGCCCGTTCATCTTCTTCGACCAGATGGGGCCTGCGGAGTTCCTGACCGACCAGGGCATCGACGTGCGGCCGCATCCGCACATCAACCTCGCGACGGTCACCTATCTCTTCGAGGGCCAGATCCGACACCGGGACAGCCTGGGCACCGACCGGGCGATCGAGCCCGGCGCCGTCAACTGGATGAGGGCCGGCCGCGGCATCGTCCATTCCGAGCGCACCGACGAGACCCGCCGCCGCACCGGGCAGCGGCTCTTCGGCCTG
>DATLFZ010000238.1:0-4078 GCA_035540795.1 Beijerinckiaceae bacterium
GCAGGGGGTCAACAACACCGGCCCGATGATGCCCGAGGCGGCGTTCCTCGTGGGGATGATCGCCCTCTGCCTGCTCGCGCCGCTCGCCGGCTGGGTGCTGCGGGCCCGCGCCGCGCGGCCTGCCGCCGTGCTCGGCACCGCCTTCGCACCGCCCGCCCTCGCGGGAGCGGTGCTCCTGGCGCAGCCCATGTTCGTCTGATCGCGGAACCGTCGCTCGGATCCCCCGACCGCGCGCGACGCGCGCCGCCGATGTACCAGCCGCCCGCTCGGTGGCGCTTCGGGGCCCCACGTCGATGGATCGCGACACGGGGGGATTGTCGTTCGACGTACTCTCTGCAATGCTGTTCTTTTCGGAATTCCGGAGCCTTCCGATGAGCAAGCTCGCTGCACTGGTCGGACTCGGCCTTCTCGTTTTCGTAAGCACAACTCGCGCCGAGCCGCTCGCTACAGCGGGCATAGGATTGGCCAGTTGTGAAAAGCTTGCGCCCGACATCCTACCTGAGCAAGGCTTCAACCATCTACCGAATGCGCTGCTCTACTATTGGGTCCAGGGCTACATGAGCGCGGCAAACATCGCATTGTTGGAAGGGGACAGCGAGCATCTCGACCTGTCCAAATACGACGGTGACCGCATCCTATCAGCTGTCAAGGAATTTTGTGTCAAGAACCCAAGCAAAAAGCCAATCTCGCTCATCGACGAACTGTTGAATGACGGAGAGAAGATAGAAGCTCAGTGGAAAAAGGGCAGTGTAAAGTGGGCAGCAGATTAGGCGGCGAGGTCGACGAGGACGGCTGCTTCGCCCTGGTGGGGCGGGGGTGATCCGCCCGGGCGCCTCGGGTGCGCTCGACCGGCCTGTCGAGAGCTGTCATGATCCCGGGCAGGAGCCCCCATGCGTCGCATTTCGGGTCTGCCCACCGTTCTTCAGGAGCACGTCGCGGGCGTGAAGTCCGGAACGACCGCGGGCGGTCGCATCGGGCGGCGGGACGTCCTCCTCGGCTGCCTCGCGGCCACCCTCCCCTTCCGCGCCCTGGCTCAGCCGGCGCCCCGCAAGATCGGTTACGTGAGCTGGTTCTCCCCCCGCGCGGCCGGGCAGGTCGAGCAGTTCCGCAGCGGGATGAGGGACCTCGGGTATGGCGAGGGCCGGGACTTCACCCTGGAGGCGCACTTCACGGACGGCGACCGGTCGCGCACCCGCGAGGTCGCGCGCCAACTCGTCCGGGACAAGGCGGACGTCCTGGTGGTGGTGGCGAGCCCGGCCATCGCCATCGTCCGTGAGGAGGCGGGACCGATCCCCATCGTCATGGCGAGCGTCGCGGACCCGATCACGGCCGGCTTCGCCCAAAGCCTGTCCCGTCCGGGCGGCAACCTCACGGGGCGGACCATGTTCGGCCCCGACCTGGCCGGCAAGCGCATCGACCTCCTGCGCGAGATCAGGCCCGAGCTGCGCACCGTCGCGTTCCTGGGCTCTTCGTCGAACGTTCTGACGCCCCGGTTCGTCCGCGAAATGCAGGCCCAGACCGACCGGAGCGGCCTGAAACTCCTGGTGAAACTGGTGGAAGGTCCCCACGCCGTCGATGCCGGCCTGTTCGAGGCGATGCGCCGCGAGGGCGCCGACGTGGTCGTCGTCCACCCGATCTTCAACACCTACCAGGGGACGATCGTCCCTCTCGGGAACGCGGCCGGGCTGCCCGTGGTGGCGGACCACGCCGAGTTCGCGCAGGCGGGGGCGCTGCTGACCTACGGCATCGACCTCGACGCCAACATCCGCCGCGCGGCGTACTTCGTGGATCGCATCTTCAAGGGAGCGAGCCCGGCCGATCTGCCCATCGAGCAGCCGACCGAAACGAAGCTCGCGGTCAACCTGGTCGCGGCCAGGCGCTTCGGCTGGACCATCCCGCCCGCCGTCATCGCCCGCGCCGACGCGGTGATCGAGTAGCCCCGGATCGGCGGTCGGACGTCGCGTTGGCGCACCCGCGCCAAGATGACCAAGGCTTAACTCGCCCCCCGCCCTGAAATCGGCGAAAAGGAAGAGGATGCGGGATGCATCCGGGGTGGGTTCCGTGCGTCGGCTTCTGATCTTGTCGCTCGTCCTCGTCGCGCTCGGCGGCGCGGCCGGGTTCTTCGCGTTCAACCCGCCCGGCGGCGGGGCCGAGGCGCCGTACCGGCTCGCGACCCTGGACCGCGGCCCGATCATCGCCACCGTGCGCGCGACCGGCACCCTCAACCCGGTCACCACCGTCCTCGTCGGCTCGCAGCTCTCCGGCCAGGTCGTCGAGGTGCTCGCCGACTACAACAGCCCCGTGAAGGCCGGCCAGGTGGTGGCCCGCCTCTATTCGGAGCAGATCAAGACCCGCCGCGACGCGGCGAGGGCCGACCTCGCCCAGGCGCAGGCGGACCTCGCCATGCGCAAGGCGCAGCTCGAGCGCACCCGGGCCGGCCGGCTCAAGGCCGAGGCGAACCTGCGCGACCAGCACGCCCAGCGCGACCGGGCGACCGCCCAGCTCGAGGAGGCGCGCCGGGCCGAGACCCGCCAGGCGGACCTCCAGGGCCGCGGCGTCGCCACGCCCACCGCCCTCGACGCCGCCCGCACCCAGACCAAGGTCCAGGAGGCGGCGCTGGCCTCGGCCGAGGCGCAGATCGCGGCGCTCGCCGCGGAGCTGCGCGGCCTCGACGCCGACCTCGCCAACGGCGAGGCGCAGGTGCAGGCGGCGCAGGCGGCGATCCTCCAGCGCGAGGCGAAGCTGCGCGACGTGGAGATCGACCTCGACCGCACCGAGATCCGCTCGCCCGTCGACGGGGTGGTGGTGCAGCGGGAGGTGACCCTCGGCCAGACCGTGGCGGCGTCGCTCAACGCGCCGACCCTCTTCACCGTGGCGCAGGACCTGCGCCGCATCGACATCCACGCCAACATCGACGAGACCGACGTCGGCCGCCTGCGCGAGGGCCAGCCCGCCACCTTCACGGTCAACGCCCATCCGAACCGCACTTTTCGCGGCACCGTGCGCATGGTGCGCCTCGGCGCGCAGACCGTGCAGAACGTGGTGACCTACACGGCGGTGATCGCGGTCGACAACCGGGACATGGCCCTCCTGCCTGGCCTCACCGCCAACCTGCAGATCGTGGTCGACGAGCGCGCCGACGCCCTGCGGGTGCCGAACGCGGCGCTCCGCTTCCGGCCGCCCGGCGCGTCCGGGGCGCCCCCGACGCCTCCGCTCGGCGGCGCGCCCGCGGTCGCGGCGGAAGGCCCGCGCGGCGGCGGCCGCTCGATGCAGGAGCTGCGCGAGCGCGTCGCCGCCGAGGTGCGGCCGACCCCGGACCAGGCGGCCGAGATCGAGCGCATCCTCGCCGAGTCCCGCGCCAGCCTCCCCGGCCGCGATCCGAGCCTGTCGCCGGAGGAGCGCCGGGCCGCCTTCGGGCGCTTCCGGCGCGACCTCGAGGAGCGCATCGCCGCCGCCCTCGATCCGGAGCGCCGCACCCGTTTCGAAACGATCCTTTCCGAGCTGCGCGGCGGTCCGGGCCGGGACGGCGGCACGCCCGGCCGCGTCTTCGTCCTCGACCGGACCGGCGCCCCGCAGCCCCTCCCCGTCCGCCTCGGCATCACCGACGGGGCCTATACCGAGGTCACCGGCGGCGACCTCGCGGCCGGCGCCGCGGTGGTGGTCGGCGGCGGGCCCCGCCCGCAGGGCGCGACGCAAGGGCCCGCCCCCGCCCGGCGCGGGCCCCGGCTGTTCTGATGGCGCTGATCGAAATCCGCGACCTGTCGCGCGTCTACGAGCTCGATTCGGGCCGGGTCGTCGCCCTCGACCGGGTCTCCCTCGACATCGAAAAAAGCGACCTCGTCGCGGTCATGGGCCCGTCGGGCTCGGGCAAGTCGACCCTGATGAACCTGATCGGCTGCCTCGACCGGCCGACCGGGGGGACCTACCGCCTCGCCGGCACCGCGGTCGAGAGCCTCGACGCGAACGGCCTCGCGGCCCTGCGCAACCGCGAGATCGGCTTCGTCTTTCAGCAGTTCAACCTGCTGCCCCGCACCGACGCGGTCGGCAACGTGGAACTGCCGATGATCTATGCAGGCAT
>DATLFZ010000239.1:0-8300 GCA_035540795.1 Beijerinckiaceae bacterium
CCACATCCTCCTCAGCTACGACGAGGAGACCACCTGCCTCGGCCCGGTGGACACGATCCGCCGCTTCGGCGTCGACCTCCCCGTGCCGCGGGCGGTGATCGTCGGCGAGCCGACCGGGCTCGAAGTCGCCGACGCCCACAAGAGCATCTCGACCTTCCGCACCGCCGTGCACGGGCGCGAGGCGCATTCGTCGAAGCCGGCGCTCGGGGCGAACGCCATCGCCGCCGCGGCCGAGCTCGTCGTCGCGCTGAATCGCATCGCCGACGACATGGAGGCCCGGGGCGACCCGTCCGGGCGCTTCGACCCGCCCTTCACGACGCTCAACGTCGGCACCATCGTCGGCGGGACGGCCCGCAACATCCTGCCGCGGACCTGCGTCTTCCACTGGGAGTTCCGCGGCCTGCCGGACCTCGATCCCGACGAGATCCCGGACCGCTTCGCGCAGGCGGCGTCGGCGGTGCAGCGGCGCCTCGACCGCTACGGCCCGTTCGGGCGGATCGAGACCGAGCTCGAAGTGGCGGTGCCGGGGCTCGCGCCCGAACCGGGCTCCGCCGCCGAGGGCCTCGCCCTGCGCCTCGCCGGCCGCAACCGCACCATCACCGTGCCCTACGCCACCGAGGGCGGGCGCTTCCAGGCGGCGGCGGTGCCGACCATCGTCTGCGGGCCCGGCTCGATCGACCAGGCCCACCAGCCCGACGAGTACATCACCCTCGAGGACCTCGCCGCCGGCGAGGCCTTCATGCGCCGCCTGATGGCCGCCTGCGCGGGGCCGTGACCGGCCTCACTTGGCGATGCGCAGCTGCGACAGCTCGGTTCCGATCTGGGTGAACACCGCGTCGAGGGCGTTGGCCGAGGTCACCATCCAGAACTTGTCCGGGCCGCTGGCGCAGTTCTCGAGCAGGGTCGACTTCGGATCCCCGTCCGTGTTCACGTGCACGGCGTAGATGGTGATCCCACCCGCCTTGACGTTGGCGCAGGTGCCCACCGTCGCCGAGTCGTACATGCGCCGGTCGACGTTGGTGTTGGTCGTGGTTCCGTTGCCGTGCCAGCGGTTCTGCGTGTTGAGGCCGTCCGACATCAGCACGATCACCTCGCGGTAGGTGAAGGCCGGGTCCTTGACGGGCGGGGCCGGAAACGGGCCGCCGCCGACGAGGGACTGCCAGCCCCAGACGAGGCCGATCGGCTGGTTCGTGGTGCCGGCGGGATAGAGCGCGTCGATGGCGGTGCGCATGCCGTTCCAGTCGAACCCGAGGGGCCGCACCACCGGCGAGCAGTAGTAGTTCTGCTCGGCCGGGAACAGGGTCGCGGTGTCGGAGGTGGTCGGGGTCGTCACCTTGCGGTCGTGGTCGCCGCTCGGGCCGCTCGCGGCGCCCCGGTCGGCGACGCAGCCGTTCCAGGTGCTGCGGGCGTTCTTGATCCAGGTGTGCTGGTAGGAGAGCTGGGTGCAGACCCGGTTCGAGCCGTTGCCCGAGCAGGTGCAGTTCGGCAGCGTCCCGCAGCTCGCCTGCGAGCCGGTCGCCACCGTCGTGTTCTGGGCGACGCTGTTGTAGCAGCCGTTGTACATGCGGGCGAGCTTGAGCGGATCCTTGGTGCCGTAGTCGATGCTCGGGCAGATGTAGCCGGAAAACGACCCGCTCGACGGGATGGTCGAGGTCGTCGTGATCGCGGTCGGCGTCGGGCTGCAGGAGAAGCCGTGGGCGGAGTAGCTGAACGGGCAGGAGCTGCCGGGACCGACCTGGCTCCAGTTGCTCGGCTTGGAATTCTTCAGGATGTCCGGCTCGGATTCCCACTCGGTCCAGTCGATCCAGGTCGCGGCGTGGTGGCTCGGGCCGACGTTCACGTTCTTGCTGAACGGGATGATCGAGACGTAGACGTCCCCGTCGATCGAGGCGGAGGATTGCAGCTGGTTGATGAGGTTCTTCCCGGCCGACTTGAGGGCGTCCATCTTGCCGTCGTCGGACATGGACCCGGTCGTGTCGAGGACGAGGGCCACCCGCAGGCGGGTGTTGCCCCACTTCGCCTGGGAATCGACCTTCAGGTCCATGTTGGCGATGCCGGCGATGCCGATGAAGGTGGTCGGGACCTTGCCCTGCGCGTTGAGCACGAGCTGCGGCCCGCCGGCCTGGGAATAGGTCGCCGAGACGGCCACGTTCTTGATGTCCGGCCGGTTGAGGATCGCCGCGAACTGGGTGTTCGCCCGCTGCTGCAGCTCCGCGCTCGTCACCTTGGGCGCGTCCCGGGACAGGTTCAGGGCGGTCGCGTCCGCCGCCTTCTGCATGGCGGCGTGGGCGTTGTTGGCCCGGCTGTAGTCCACCGCCGCGCCGATGAACCCGACCACCGGCAGGAGCGCGAGGGCGAAGACGATCGCGATCGCGCCGCTCCGGTCGTTCCGGAACCGCGCGGCGCGGCGGCCGGTTTCACGCAGGTACTCGATCGTACGCATCGCTGGTGGCCCCCCAGCCCCGTCGGGCGTATTGCGGGCATTCCGCCCGGCTTTGGCTCGCCATCAGGCGGCACGCCCGCTAAGGACCGGTGAATCCGCAAGGCCGATCCCGCCGGACGGTGAACGAAAGGCGAAGATGAACGCGCGTATTCGCGACCGCGGGTTCCGCGCTCCACCGTGGAGGGCGCGGCCTCCGGCAGGAACCACCGGGAAGGACGACCGATGATCGAACTCTACTATTGGCCGACGCCGAACGGGCACAAGATCACGATGTTCCTCGAGGAGACCGGGCTGCCCTACGAGATCCGCCCCGTCGACATCGGCCGCGGGGAGCAGTTCGATCCCGACTTCCTGAAGATCGCGCCGAACAACCGCATGCCGGCGATCGTCGACCGGGCCCCCGTGGACGGGGGCGAGCCGGTCTCCGTGTTCGAGTCGGGCGCGATCCTGCTCTACCTCGCGGAGAAGACGAGCCGCTTCCTGCCGGGCGACCTGCGCGGGCGCACCCGCGTCCTCGAATGGCTCTTCTGGCAGATGGCGGGCCTCGGCCCCATGGCCGGGCAGAACCACCACTTCGCCATCTACGCGCCCGAGAAGATCCCGTATGCGGTCGAGCGCTACGTGAACGAGACGAACCGCCTCTACGGCGTGCTCGATGCCCGCCTCGCCGGCCGCGACTTCGTCGCCGGCGACTACTCGATCGCCGACATGGCCTGCTATCCCTGGATCGTCGGCCACGAGCGCCAGGGCCAGAACCTCGACGACTTCCCCGACCTCGCACGCTGGTTCGCGCGCATCCGCGACCGCCCCGCGACGCAGCGCGCCTATGCCAGGGGCGAGCCCTTCAAGCGCCCCGCCGTCACCGAGGAGAGCCGCAAGATCCTCTTCGGCCAGACCGCCAAGTCCGTCCGCCGGTAGGGCGACGGGGCGGCGCGCACCTCTCCCCGCTCGCGGGGAGAGGGAACGCGCCAAACCTCTCCCGGAGGGAGAGGTCGAGTCGGCGCGGCAGCGCCGACCGGGTGAGGGGATGAACGGCACCGGAGGGGGCGCCACCGACGAGCCCCTTTCGGCACCGTCCGCCCCTCATCCGGCGCTTCGCGCCACCTTCTCCCGCCGGGAAAGGATCGCGCCCCACCGGGCGCGGCAGCGCCGCCAGGGTGAGGGGCGGAGCCGTGCCGGAGAGGGCGCATGCGCGCCCTGTGGATTGCGGGCACCGGCGGTGGGGTGCTAGGCTGTTCATGCTCCGTTCCCGCGCCCGAATCGGCGCCGCGGGCTATGGCCGATGCGATGCGCTTCCCGCCCTCCGCCCTCGAGGAAATCCGCGCCCGCCTGCCGGTGTCGGCGGTGGTCGGCAAGAAGGTGCGCCTGAAGAAGGCCGGGCGCGAATGGAAGGCGCTGTCGCCCTTCAACGCCGAAAAGACCCCGTCCTTCTACGTCAACGACCAGAAGGGTTTCTATCACTGCTTCTCCTCCGGCAAGCACGGCGACATCTTCACCTTCCTGATGGAGACCGAGGGCCTGTCCTTCCCCGAGGCGGTGGAGCGGCTCGCCGCCGAGGCCGGGGTCGCCCTGCCCGCCCCCTCCCGGGAGGCCGAGGTGCAGGAGGCCCGCCGCGCCTCCGCCTACGAGGTGATGGACCTCGCGGCCGCCTTCTTCGAGGGCGCCTTGCAGGGCCGCGCCGGCGCCAAGGCCCGCGACTACCTCGCCGGCCGCGGCCTCGGGCCCGAGGTCCAGAAGGCGTTCCGGATCGGCTACGCGCCCGGCGAGCGCTACGCCCTGCGCGACCACCTCGCCGGCAGGAACGTGCCGAAGGAGGTCATGGTCGAGCTCGGCCTCCTGGTGACCGGGGAGGACGTGGCGGTCCCCTACGACCGCTTCCGAGACCGGGTCATGTTCCCGATCTGCGACGCAAAAGGGCGGGTCGTCGCCTTCGGCGGGCGCGCCATGAGCGCCGACGTGCCCGCGAAGTACCTCAACTCCCCCGACACGCCCCTCTTCAACAAGGGCCGGCTCCTCTACAACCTGCACCGGGCCCGCAAGGCCGCCCACGAGCGCGGCACCGTCGTCGCCGTCGAGGGGTACGTGGACGTCATCGCCCTGTCCCTCGCCGGCGTGCCGCACGCGGTCGCGCCCCTCGGCACGGCCCTGACGGAGGACCAGCTCGCGCTCCTGTGGCGCCTCGCCGACGAGCCGATCCTGTGCTTCGACGGCGACAAGGCCGGGCGGCGCGCCGCCTACCGGGCCCTCGACCTCGCCCTGCCGGCGCTCGGGGCCGGCAAGTCCCTGCGCTTCGCCCTCCTGCCCGAGGGCCAGGACCCGGACGACCTCGTCCGCGCGGGCGGGCCGGCGGCGGTCGAGCGGGTCCTGAACGGCGCCCGCCCCCTCGTCGACATCCTGTGGAGCCGGGAGATCGAGGCGGGCCCCCTCGACACGCCGGAGCGCCGCGCCGCCCTCGAGCGGCGCCTCAAGGACGCGGTCCAGGCGATCCGGGACGAGACCCTGCGCCGCTACTACCGGGACGAGATCGAGGCCCGCCTGCGGCCCCTGCGCCCGGAGCGGAGCTTCGAGCGCCGCCGGGGGGCGCCGCCGCCCGGCCGCCCGCGTCCGCCGGCCGGCCTCGCCGCGAGCCCGCTCCTCGCCCGCAGCGCCCTCTTCGCCGGCGACGCCGGCGAGTCGCCCCGGGAGGCGATGATCGTCGCCGTCCTCGCCGCCCATCCGGAACTGCTCCAGGACCACGCGGAGGCGCTCGCCGCCCTCGACCTCGCCGGGCGCGAGGCCCGCGCGGTGCGCGACGCCCTCCTCGCCTGCGCGAGCGAGGGGCAGGCCGCCGTCCCCGAGGTGGTCGGCGCCCGCCTCGCCCGGGCCGGCATGGCCGACGCCGCCGAGCGCCTGTCGGCGCGGGTCCGCCCCGGCGACCGCTGGGCCCTCGACCCCCACGCCGACCCCTTGCGACTCCAGGACGCGCTCCGGCAGGCCGTGACCTTGCATCGGCGGGCCCGCACGTTACATAGCGAGCTTCAGGCTGCGGAGAGGGCGCTCGCGGACGGCGAGAGCGAGGCCAACCTGGCCTGGCTGCGGGACGTGCAGGCCCAGCTGTCCTCGCTCACCGGGGCCGAGGCGGATCTGGAGGAGCCGGGGCGCGACGGCCGCTGATCGGCCGCGCAGGGCCCGCCACCGCGGGCCGGCGGCACCGGCCGCGCCCGGGTCGGGGATGGTTAAGGGTCGGTCAAGCGACTCGCGGTTTGATCGGATGACGGGGTAGGGTGGCCGGGCGCGTGCCCTCGCCGCCCGTTTGCGTCGGGGCCGGAGCCGGGCGCGTGGGGTTTTGAGCATGGCGACGAAGGTGACCGAACGGGACGAGACCGAGGCGGCCCCGGAGCAGCAGACCGACGGTCCGCTCCTCGACCTGACGGACGCCGCCGTCAAGCGCATGATCAAGCTCGCCAAGAAGCGCGGCTACGTCACCTACGACGAACTGAACGAGGTCCTGCCCTCGGAGGAATTCACCTCGGAGCAGATCGAGGACGTGCTCGGCCAGCTCTCCGAGATGGGCATCAACGTCGTCGAGGCCGAGGAGGCCGACGAGGCCCGCCCGGCCGAGGAAGGCGCCGAGGAGGAGGAGGCCGAGGGCGAGCTCACCGAGGCCGCCCCGGCCCGCGCCATCGTCGTGCGGCCCGAGACCACCAAGGAGCCGACCGACCGCACCGACGACCCGGTCCGCATGTACCTGCGCGAGATGGGCTCGGTCGAGCTCTTGTCCCGCGAGGGCGAGATCGCCATCGCCAAGCGCATCGAGGCCGGCCGCGAGGCCATGATCGCCGGCCTGTGCGAGAGCCCGCTCACCTTCCAGGCCATCATCATCTGGCGCGACGAGCTCGTCGAGGGCCGGGTGCTCCTGCGCGACATCATCGACCTCGAGGCGACCTATGCCGGGCCGGACGCCAAGAACGGGCCGAAGCCCGAGGCGCTCGCCGAGGAGCCGCCCGCGGGCCTGCCGAACGGCGAGGCCGGCGAGGTGCCCCCGCCCGAGGGCGACCTCGAGGAGGACGACCTCGAGAACAACGTGTCCCTGTCGGCCATGGAGGCCGAGCTCAAGCCGCGGGTGCTCGAGACCTTCGACCGCATCGCCGACAACTACAAGAAGCTGCGCAAGCTCCAGGTCGAGCACGTCGAGCAGCGCCTGCAGAACAAGCAGCTCACCCCGAGCCAGGAACGCAAATACAAGAAGCTCAAGGACGACGTCGTCGGCGACGTGAAGTCCCTGTCGCTCAACGCCAACCGCATCGAGGCCCTGGTCGAGCAGCTCTACGACATCAACAAGCGGCTGATCTCGCACGAGGGCCGCCTGATGCGCCTCGCCGAGAGTTTTGGGGTCGCCCGCGACGAGTTCCTGCGCCACTACCAGGGCTGGGAGCTCGATCCCAAGTGGGTGCTGCGGGTGTCGAAGCTCGGCGGCAAGGGCTGGAAGAACTTCGTCGCCGGCGGCAAGGACCAGATCCACGTCCTGCGCGAGAACATCCACAACCTCGCCTCCGAGACCGGGCTCGAGATCGCCGAGTTCCGCAAGATCGTTTCGATGGTCCAGAAGGGCGAGCGCGAGGCGCGCCAGGCCAAGAAGGAGATGATCGAGGCGAACCTGCGCCTCGTGATCTCCATCGCCAAGAAGTACACCAACCGCGGCCTGCAGTTCCTGGACCTGATCCAGGAGGGCAACATCGGCCTGATGAAGGCGGTCGACAAGTTCGAGTACCGGCGCGGCTACAAGTTCTCGACCTACGCCACCTGGTGGATCCGGCAGGCGATCACCCGCTCGATCGCCGACCAGGCCCGCACCATCCGCATCCCCGTGCACATGATCGAGACGATCAACAAGATCGTGCGCACGTCCCGGCAGATGCTGCACGAGATCGGCCGCGAGCCGACCCCGGAGGAGCTCGCCGAGAAGCTCGCCATGCCGCTCGAGAAGGTGCGCAAGGTCCTCAAGATCGCCAAGGAGCCGATCTCGCTCGAGACGCCGATCGGCGATGAGGAGGATTCCCACCTCGGCGACTTCATCGAGGACAAGAACGCCATCCTGCCGATCGACGCGGCCATCCAGTCGAACCTGCGCGAGACCACGACCCGGGTGCTCGCCTCGCTGACGCCCCGCGAAGAGCGCGTCCTGCGCATGCGCTTCGGGATCGGCATGAACACCGACCACACCCTCGAGGAGGTCGGCCAGCAGTTCTCGGTGACCCGCGAGCGCATCCGCCAGATCGAGGCCAAGGCCCTGCGGAAGCTCAAGCACCCGAGCCGGAGCCGGAAGCTGCGGAGTTTTCTGGATAACTAAGCGCGAAAGAGTGCGGAAGTTCTTCTGACCGGTCTTGAGAGAGCAAGATGCAGTCCGCTTAATTGGATCATGGGAGTCTCTGTATGAGCGATGGAGAGTGTGCGGATCTGCCCCCCTCTGCCGTTCTAAAGGCAACCTACGAGGGCTTGTCCGCGCAGGCTTACCTTGAGTTCTGCGATGTTTTAGATTATATCTGGAAGACTCCAGAGTTTCTTCGCAGTCAGATTGGGCTAGAGGTCAGTAAACTTGAGGAGTACTTTCCGGTCCAGGGAGATCCTAAAGAAGAGGCATTAATCTTGAGGCTTCGCGAGGCGCGCTGGCGGGACGAGAGCAGGAAACTTGGTGTCGTTTTTCCCTACCTAACCGCAGTGGGAAACCTTTTTACAAGCGTCTCTTTGTTCGAGACGTATTGTTTAATGCTTTGCAGAGAATTGGAAGCACGGGTCTCAGTTGCTACGCAACGCCTGTACCGGTCCGATATCCACAAGAACCAGGATGTCACCGTGGATTTCAGCGATGTTCAGATCG
>DATLFZ010000240.1:0-3691 GCA_035540795.1 Beijerinckiaceae bacterium
GCTTTGGCGCGGGCTTCTCCGGCGGCGGCGTCGTCGCCGACTTGAACGCCGCCTCGGCCGCGTCGCGGGAGCCGACCGGCGGGTGACCTCGGCGGGGCGGCCTCATGCGTCACCTCCCGGCGGCGATGCACCGCCGACTCCGACGGCGCTCGTGGTGGCGCGTGGCATCACGCCTGCTTCAGGTTCGTGGCCGATTCCTTGCCGGTCCGCCGGTCCGCCTCGAGGTCGTACGACACCTTCTGCCCCTCCGTGAGGCTCCGCATTCCGGCGCGCTCGACGGCGCTGATGTGGACGAACACGTCCTTGCCCCCGCTGTCCGGCTGGATGAAGCCGTAGCCCTTCTGATCGTTGAACCACTTCACGGTGCCCGTGGCCATTCCAATCTCCTCGTGAGGCCGGCAGATCGTAGCGGGGACGCAGCTGCCACTCAACGAAAGCCCGCGCTTCGTCGGTTGAAATCGCGAGGCCGAAGCCCAACCGAACCACCGTCAACACGCTCCGAGAAAGGAGGCGAATTGCGCCCGCTCCCGAGCACGCTGCTTCGCTCTCTGGGTTCGGTTTCAGCCCGAATGGGCCTGCCAAGTGTCGGGAAAGCCCGGGGATTTCCTTCCGGGTCGAGGAACAGGCTACCTACGGGCACTAGGAAAAAATGTCTGGCGGAGACGGAGGGATTCGAACCCTCGATACGGCTTTTGGCCGTATAACGGTTTAGCAAACCGCCGCCTTCAGCCTCTCGGCCACGTCTCCGGGAAGCGTCTCACATAGCTTTCGCGGCAGGGGGGGTCAATGCCGACGGCGCGTCGCCGGGCGGGCCCGCACGGCGCCTCCGTCGCCGGGACGGGCCGCGGCCCAATCCGTTCTGCGGAATCGAAGAGGGCGCGGAGGGGATCTCCGCGCCCTCTGGACCTCGGCCTCCTCAGTAGCAGATCGGGCGCCACCGGGCGACCGGGCCGTGGCCGGGGATGAAGCGCACCCGCTTCACCCAGGTGCAGCCGTAGTAGCCGCCGGCATAGACCGGATAGGGGTGCCAGCCCGGGCCCCAGCCCCAGCCGCCGCCGTAGTACTTGGCGTGGTGGAAGCCGCCGTGGAACTTGCCCTTGAAGGGCTTGGCCTCGGCCCCGCCCGCGGACAGGGCGCCGACCGCGGCGATCGTGGCGACGGCGAGGGCGGTGAAGGTCTTGCGCAGGGTCATGACGGTCTCCTCTGGTTTCGTCGTTCCCGTTTCCGGTGAGGCCGCCTTGAGGCGTTGCTCACGGTCACAAGAAACCACGAGACGACCTTCCTCCGCGGTGCCGAAACGCACACGGGGCGC
This sequence comes from Beijerinckiaceae bacterium, assembly GCA_035540795.1. GTDB lineage: Bacteria > Pseudomonadota > Alphaproteobacteria > Rhizobiales > Beijerinckiaceae > JAJKJG01. The sequence goes on from DATLFZ010000240.1 coordinate 1,313, forward strand.
ACGAAGACCTTCGGGAACCTCCGCCCGTCGGGACGGAGAGCTCGCTTGCTTGTTGGTCGCGCTGAGGCGCCGCCCGGTTCATCCGGGCGGGCGGAAGAACGCGGGGCCGTCGCTCAGGCGGCGGGCGGCAGGGGTCGTTCAGGGGCGGGTCCGACCCGGGCGCCGGGCTCGACCCGGGCGCCGGGTCCGATTCGGGGGGCGAGGCCGAAAAGGCGCGGCGCGAGGGCCGGGGCGCATTCGAGCCGCAGGCGGTGGTCGGCGCACCAGGCCCGGGCCGGCCAGGCCTCCTCGAGCGCGGCGCGCGGGGCCGAGGCGCAGGCCCGGATCAGGTCCGGCCCGGCGCGGCCGATCTCCTCGAGGAGGAGGCGCAGCGGGGCGGGGCCGCGGCGCTCGTCGGCGACGGCCCGCCACAGCCAGGCCTGCCGGCCGGCCTCGACGACGATCGCCGCCGCGGCCGTCTCGCCGGCGATGCGCAGAAGCTCGATCCGGCAGCGGCGCTGGCGCGCGAGCTGGCGCGTGGCGCTGCGCAGAAAACTCACCCGGGCGGGGTCGTGGACGAAGGCGCGGCCGGCCTTCCCCGCCGCGCCCGCGGCTTCGAGGATCAGGAACTCCTCGACGGCGTCGCGGATTCGGCGCGGGTCGCGGGCCCGTTCGAGGCGCAGGACGCGCCGGCGCCGCGTGAAGTCCGCCCCCTCGGCGCGCCCGCGCAGGACCGGATCCTGCCGCTCGCGGCCGCGCAAGTCGTCGCCCGCCTCTTCGAGGGCGGCGGCGACCGGCCCGTCCGGGATCTCGGGGAAGACGAGGGCGGGGCGGGAATAGCGCCGGGCGAGGGCCTCGGCGAGGGCGCGCAGCACCCCGACCGGATCGTCTTGGTCGAGGAGGGGCAAGGCCGGCGCGCCCTCGGGCCGCCACAGGCGCAATCCGCCGAGGGCGAAGCGCGGGGGCAGCAGCGGGACGAGGCCGCACAGGGACGCTCCCTTCCAGACGAGGGCCGGCAGGACGCCGCGCCCGTCCGGCAGATGCTGGAGGGCCGGCAGCAGGAAGTCGGGCTCGGCGAACGGGTTCGGCTCGAGGGCCCGCCGGGCGAGGCCGCGCCAGGGCTCGACGAGAGCGGGAAGATCGGTCCGGAACTCGACCGTGTAGTCCGACCGCCGCGCGTGCGCGTCCATCATCCCCTCCGTGCCGAAACGGGACGGTCCGCCCGTCCGGCCGTTAGGGATTCAAGAACCGTTCCGCTCAGCGCAGCGCGAGCGGGTTATCGACGAGGGCGGCGGCGTCGGGCCGGTCCAAGGCGGGCCGGCCGAGAAAAGCGTCCCAGAGCGCCTCGATGTCGGCCCGGTCGAGGTCCCGCACGATGAAGACGAGGCGACTGCGGCGGTCGCCGTCCGGCCAGCGCGGCAGCACCGCGGGGACGTGGAACACGTGCTGCACCCCGTGGATCACCACGGGACGGTCCGGATCCTCGGCGATCGCGACGATGCCCTTGACCCGCAAGAGCTTCGGCCCTTGGGCCGAGCGCAGGAGTTCGAGGAACAGGTCGAAGGCGCCGCGCCGGATCGGCTCCTCGCTCGTCAGGCAGAAGGCGCGGATGCGGGCGTCGTGCCGGTTCGGATCGTGCGCGTGGTGGTGATGGCCGCGATCGTGGTGCCCGTGATCATGGTGCCCGTGATCGTGATGATGCGCGTGCTCGGCCGCCTCGACGGCGTCGGCGCTGAGCCAGGACCGGACGTCGGCGATCTTGCCGTCGAGGCTGAACAGCCCGCCGCCGAGGAGGTCCGTCGCGGCGGCGTCCGGCGGGGGGAGGCGCGCCGCCGGGTTGATCCGGCGCAGGCGCCCGCGCAGCGCGTCGGCCGCCGCGGCGTCGACGAGGTCGGTCTTGGTCACGACGATGCGGTCGGCGACGGCGGCCTGTTTCAGCGCTTCCGGGTGCTCGTCGAGGGTGGCATCGCCCGTGGCCGCGTCGACGACGGTGAGCACGCCCTCGAGCGCGTAGCGCAGGGACAGGTAGGGGTGGTAGAGCACCGCGTGCAGGATCGGCGCCGGATCGGCGAGGCCGGTCGTCTCGATGATCACCCGCCGAAAAGGCATGATGCGGCCGTTGTCGCGCCGGCGCAGCAGGTCCTCGAGGGTCGCGACGAGGTCGCCGCGCACCGTGCAGCACAGGCAGCCCGCCGCGAGCAGGATCATGCCCTCGTCGACGGTCTCGACGAGGAGGTGGTCGAGGCCGATCTCCCCGAACTCGTTCACGATCACGACCGTGTCGGCGAGCGCCGGATCGCGCAGGAGACGGTTGAGAAGCGTCGTCTTGCCCGCGCCGAGGAAGCCGGTGAGGACGGTGAGCGGCAGGGGCGGGGGCAAGACGACGCTTCTCAACCGTCT
>DATLFZ010000241.1:0-10247 GCA_035540795.1 Beijerinckiaceae bacterium
CCGCGTGAGGGGGAGGAGAACAATGGCTCGCATGAAATTCCTCTGCGACGCGGACCGGTGCATCGAGTGCAACGCCTGCGTCACCGCCTGCAAGAACGAGCACGACGTGCCGTGGGGCATCAACCGGCGCCGGGTCGTCACCCTCAACGACGGCCTGCCGGGCGAGCGCTCCATCTCGATGGCGTGCATGCACTGCACCGACGCGCCCTGCGCGGCGGTGTGCCCGACGGACTGCTTCTTCACCACCGCCGACCACGTGGTCCTGCACTCGAAGGACCTGTGCATCGGCTGCGGATATTGCTTCTACGCCTGCCCCTTCGGCGCGCCGCAATATCCGCGGGTCGGCAATTTCGGCTCCCGCGGCAAGATGGACAAGTGCACCTACTGCGCCGGCGGACCGGAGGCGGACACGACGCTCGCCGAATACGTGAAGTACGGCCGCAACCGCCTCGCCGAGGGCAAGCTGCCGCTCTGCGCCGAGATGTGCTCGACGAAGTCGCTGCTCGCCGGCGACGGGGACATCATCGCCCGCATCTACCGCGAGCGCGTGGTGCAGCGCGGCTACGGCTCCGGCGCCTGGGGCTGGCAGACCGCCTACCGCGAGACCGTCGCCATCTGACGGTCGCCGAACATCCGGCGGGGAGGCTCCTCCCCGCCCAAGACCCAAAGACCCCGGGAGGGCTCCCATGAATCGGTTCGCCGCCGTCCGCGCGTTCCTCGCCGCGCTGGCGCTCGTCTTCGTCGTCGGCCTCGTTCCCGCCGCGGCGCAGACGCCGCCGGCCAACAACCCGACCGCGCAGGCGGTCAACGAGCAGCAGCTCCTGCAGCAGCTTCAGCGGCTCGAGGGGCGGGTCACCATCCCGAACCAGAACGCCGCCCTCCTGATCCAGCCGCAAGGGCGCGACTACCGCCAGTTCCGCGAGGGCGCGCTGCCCTGGATCGGCGGCATCGTCATCCTCGGCATGATCCTCGCGCTCGCGATCTTCTATCTCACCCGCGGCCGCATCGCGATGGAGGCCGACGCGCAGGTGTCCGGGCGCAAGATCCTGCGCTTCAACGCCTTCGAGCGCTTCACCCACTGGCTCACGGCGGTGAGCTTCATCGTGCTGGCGCTGACCGGGCTCAACTACATCTTCGGCAAGCGCCTCATCCTGCCGCTGATCGGACCGGACGCCTTCGCCGCCTGGACGCAATGGGCCAAGTTCGCCCACAACTTCGTGTCCTGGCCGTTCATGTTCGGCCTCCTGATCATGCTCGTGGTCTGGGTGCGCGACAACATCCCCGACCGCTACGACTGGCCCTGGATCAAGTCGGCCGGCGGGTTCCTGAGCCGCCGCCACATCCCGGCCCGGCGCTTCAACGCGGGTCAGAAGCTGATCTTCTGGTCGGTGATCCTCGGCGGCATCGCGCTCTCGGTGACCGGCATCATCCTGATGTTCCCGATCGCCCGGGTCGACCTCAACGGCATCCAGTGGTCGCAGTACATCCACGCCACGGTGGGGGTGATCCTGATCGCCATCATGATCGCCCACATCTACATCGGCTCCCTCGGCATGGAGGGCGCCTACGACGCCATGGGCAGCGGCGAGGTCGACCTCGCCTGGGCCAAGGCCCACCACAGCGTCTGGGTCGACGAGCAGCAGGCCAAGACCGCGAGCGGCCCGCAGACCGGGGCGAAGCCCGCCGCGGCCACGTGAGCCGGGGCTTTTCCGACGCGCCGCCCGGGGCCATGCTCCGGGCGGTTTCGTTTCGGGGGTGCGGATGCGCGTGATCGGGCTCGCGGGCTGGAGCGGCGCCGGCAAGACCACCCTGCTGCTGCGGCTGATCCCGGAATTCGCCCGCCGCGGCCTGTCGGTCTCGACCCTCAAGCACGCCCACCACGCCTTCGAGATCGACCACCCGGGCAAGGACTCTTTCGAGCACCGGGCCGCCGGCGCCCGCGAGGTGCTGGTCGCCTCGAGCGGCCGCTGGGCGCTCGTGCACGAACTGCGCGGCGCCCCGGAGCCGCCCCTCGCCGAGCACCTTCGCCGCCTCTCCCCCGTCGACCTCGTCGTCGTCGAGGGATTCAAGGCGCACGCTCATCCGAAGATCGAGGTCTTTCGCGCCGCCAACGGCAAGCCGCTCCTCTTTTCCGACGCGCCGAACGTGCGCGCCATCGCCGCCGACGCCCCGGTGCCGGACGCGCCGGTCCCCGTCGTTCCCCTCGACGATTTCGGGGCGGTCGCCGATCTGTGCCTGCGCTTCGCCGCGCCGCTGGCGGATGTGCTGACCGCCCTCGAGGCGGCGCCGACCCCCGCGCGCCTTCGGCTGCAGAGAGGCTAGGAATGGCCCAGCTCTCGAACGACTGCTTCGCCTTCGGCGGCCCGCTCCTCTCCATCGAGCAGGCGGCCGCCCTGGTCGCCGAGCGCGTCGCGCCGGTCGCCGAGGTCGAGACCGTTCCCCTAGCCGAGGCCGACAACCGGGTCCTCGCCGCGGACGTCCTCGCGCCGATCGACCTGCCGCCCTTCGACAATTCCGCGGTCGACGGCTACGCGGTGCGCTTTTCGGATCTCGCCCCGGGCCGCGAGACGGTGCTGCCGGTGGCGGGCCGCGTCGCCGCCGGCGCCGCCGCGGACGGGATCGCGGCGGGAGCGGCCGTGCGCATCTTCACCGGCGCGCCGATGCCGCCCGGCCTCGACACCGTGTTCATGCAGGAGGACGTGCGGGCGGAGGGCGACCGGGTCGTCCTGCCCTCCGGCCTGAAGCCCGGCGCCAATCGCCGTCTCGCCGGCGAGGATCTCGCCCGCGGCGCGCGGGCACTGTCCGCCGGCGAGCGGCTGACGCCGCAGGCGCTGGCGCTGCTCGCCGCCCTCGGCCTCGCCGAAGTGCCGGTGCGCCGACCGCTGCGGGTGGCGGTGTTCTCCACCGGCGACGAGCTGCGGTCCCCCGGCACCGCCCTCGGCCCGGCCCAGATCCACGATTCGAACCGCCTCATGCTGATCGCGCTCCTGCGCCGGCTCGGCGCCGCCGTGTCCGACCTCGGCATCCTGGCCGACCGGCGCGACGCGGTGGCCGAGGCCCTCGCCCGGGCGGCGTCCGGCCACGACCTCCTCGTCACCTCCGGCGGCGTCTCGACCGGCGAGGAGGACCACGTCAAGGCCGCCGTCGAGAGCGCCGGCGCGCTCGCCTTCTGGCGCCTCGCCATCAAGCCGGGCCGGCCCGTCGCCATGGGCGTCGTGCGCGGCGTGCCGTTCGTCGGTCTTCCGGGGAATCCGGTCGCGGTCTTCGTCACCTTCGCCCACGTGGCCCGGCCGCTGATCGCGCGCCTTGCCGGCGAGACCTGGCGTCGGCCGCCCGCCTACCCGGTCCGGTCCGGCTTCGCCTACAGGAAGAAGGAGGGCCGGCGGGAATACGTGCGCGTGCGCCTCGTGCCGGATGAGGGGGGCCTCGTCGCGCAAAAACACCCGCGCGAGGGCGCGGGCGTCATCACGTCGCTCACCGAGACGGACGGGCTCGTCGAACTCCCCGAGGCGACGACGCGCCTCGCGCCCGGCGAGAGCGTGGCGTTCCTGCCCTACGACGCGTTGCGCTGAACCCGCGGCTGGCCGTCCCAGCGCGGCCCGACGAGGTTCTGGCCCGGCTGCCCGACCCGCGCGCCCGTGGTCGTGAAGGCCTCGTAGGCCGGCCGCTGCGCCGTGGTCGGCAGGAGCAGCCCGGCGATCACGCCGACCCCGACCACCACCGCGACCGACAACAGAATCACCTTCATGGGCTTTCCTCTCCGCTTCTCGTTGCATTCGATCATGCACCGAAAGCGGCGCCGTTTCAACGACCTGGCCCGGCGCGCAACCGCCGGCGGGTGCAGTCCGTCATCCTCGGTCGCGCAGCGCCGAGCCGAGGATCGCAGGCCGAATGGGATCCTCTCCTGCGGGCGATCCTCGGCTCTGCGCCTTGGCTCCGGCCGAGGATGACGGGGGAGGTGGACTGGCGTCGGGGCTCGCCGTGGGCCGCTTCCGCTTAGGCGCCCACCTCGCGGGGTCGCCGGGCTCAGCCCTGGGCGAGGTACTCCGCCAGGGGGCCGCGCTCGTAGGCGCGCTCGGCGACGTAGGCGAAGAGCTTCCGGAACTGGGGCGGGCGCAGGTAGCCCTGGCCGCGGGCGACCTCGCGCTCCCGCGGTTTCCTCCCGCCGAGCCCGTCCGAGCGCTCGGGGAAGAACTGGATCGTCGGGGTGAAGCGCACGCCGTACTTCTCGGCCAGGCGCTTTTCCGGGAGTTTTTCCCCGTCGAAGTCGGTCACCTCCCGGGCGCCGATGAGGTTGAGCTGCAGGATCTCGAAGCGCTCCCGCACGAACGCGGCGATCGCCGGATCGGCGAAGTTCACGAGATGCGTGTCCTTGCAATAGGGGCAGCCGCGCAGCTCCCACATCACCGCGAAGCGCTTGCCCTTGTCGGCGGCCTCGTCGAGGTCGGGGCCGAGCTCGAGGAAGCTGTCGAGGAACCAGGGCTGCCGGTAGAGCCCGTCGTCCGTGAGGACCGCCTGCGCCCCGGCCCGAGCGGGCAGAAGGAGGGCCGCGCCGGCGAGAAGCGAACGCCGCGAGATCATGCGAGCCTCATATTCAGTTTCGCGCAAGTGTACACCCTGGGCGGCGCTCCGACAACGTCAGCCGATCCGGCCCAGAATCGGCACCCAATCCAGGAGCCATCCGCCGATCACCGGCATCAGGCCGAGGAAAACCAGAATCCCGGTCGCGACCAGGATCGCTCCCATCCCCTTCTCGATCGTCCCGAGCCGCCCGCGCAGGCGGGCAAGCCCGCGCAGGAACGGCCCGGTGAACAGGGCGGCGGCGAGGAACGGCAGTCCGATCCCGGCCGCGTAGGCGGCGAGCAGGCCGGCGCCGCGGCCGACGTCCTGCTCGATCCCGGCGACGAGGAGGATCGAGGCGAGCACGGGACCCACGCAAGGGGTCCAGCCGAAGGCGAAGGCGAGGCCGATCCCGAAGGCGCCCAGCGCCGTCGCCGGCCGGTTCGCCACGTGGAAGCGGACCTCCCGCATGAGCGGCACGAGCCGGAACACGCCGAGCATGTGCAGGCCGAGCACCACGATCACCGCACCGGCGAGGCGGGACAGGAGCGCGAAATGGTCCGAGACGAAGCGGCCGAGCGTGGTCGCCCCGGCGCCGAGCGCCACGAAGACGAGCGCGAAGCCGGCGACGAAGGCGAGGGCCCGCAGAAAGGCACGGGAGGTGACCGCCGGGTCCGGGCGCTCGGCGAGCTCGTCGAGGGAGGCGCCCGCGAGGAAGCACAGGTAGGCCGGCACGAGCGGCAGGATGCAGGGCGACAGGAACGACACGATCCCGGCCCCGAAGCTCGCCAGAAGGCCGACCTCCACGGGTCCCTCCCCAACACATTCGAATTCTGCTATGTTATCCGAAAGGCGCGGCGAAGGCAGGTTCTTTTCGCGCGCGGCGGTGCGAAGCCCGCAAGGGGGCATCATGTCCACGGATCAGATCGAAGCGGCCCCCGCCGAGGCGGACATCGACGCGCTGCTCGAGAACGCCCGGGCGGCGAGCGAGCTCCTCAAGGCCCTTTCCCACGAGGCCCGGCTCGTGATCCTGTGCCTCCTCGTGGACGGTCGGCGCTCCGTCTCCGAGCTCGAGGCGATCCTGCGCCTGCGCCAGCCGGCCGTGTCGCAGCAGCTCGCGCGGCTGCGGGCGGAGAACCTCGTCGCGACGCACCGGGACGGCAAGAACGTCTACTACTCCCTCGCGCGGCCCGAGGTGGCGGAGATCATCGGCGCGCTGCACCGGGTCTTCTGCAAGGCCTGAGGTCAGGCCCGCGCCCGGACGGCCTCCGCGGGCGCCGCCTGCGGCGATCCGAGGAGCCAGCCGAGGAGGGCGGCCGCGGAAAGCGCGCCGGCGAGTTGGGCGAGGACGAACATGGGCACGTTCCCCGGCGCGATGCCGGCGAAGGTGTCGGTGAGGCCGCGGGCGACCGTCACCGCCGGGTTGGCGAACGATGTCGAGGCCGTGAACCAGTACGCGGCCGTGATGTAGAGGCCGACCGCCACCGGCACCGCGTCGAGGCGGAAGCGCACCAGCGCCAGGATGGTGGCGAGGAGGCCGAAGGTGGCGACGAACTCGGCGAGCCAGAGCGGCGCCCCGCTCCGGGCGGTCCCGCCCGCCTGGAGGAGCTCGAGGCCGAACATGGCGTGCGCCAGAAGCGTGCCGAGGCAGCCCCCGGCGACCTGCGCGGCGGCGTAGAGGCCCGCCTCGCGCCAGGGCAGGGCCCGGTTCACCGCCATCACCAGGCTGACCGCCGGGTTGAGATGCGCCCCCGAGACCGGCCCGAGGGCGAGGATCAGCACGACGAGGATCGCCCCTGTCGGGATGGTGTTGCACAGGAGCGCGAGGGCCGCGTTCCCGCCGGCGAGCCGGTCGGCCATGATCCCCGACCCGACCACGGTCGCGACCAGAAATCCCGTGCCGAGGGCCTCGGCGACGAGTCGCCGCGACAGGGAGAAGGCGCTCACGCGGAGCGCCGCTCGGGCGCGGCGGAGGCGCCTTCGAGGGTGCCGATCCGGCGCAGCTTCGCCGTGAGGGAGCCTTCGTCGAGGCTCGCGACGGGGAGGGCCAGGAAGGCCGAAATCCGGTTCTTCATGAAGCGGAAGGCCTGGACGAAGGCGCGCTCCTTGTCGATGTCCGCGCCCTCGACCGCCGCCGGGTCCTCGATGCCCCAATGGGCCGTCACCGGCTGCCCCGGCCAGACCGGGCAGGCCTCGCCGGCGGCGCCGTCGCAGACGGTGAAGACGAAATCCATCCGCGGGGCGTCGGGCCCGGCGAACTCGTCCCAGCTCTTCGACCGGAAGCCGTCGGCCGGATAGCCGAAATCCTTCAGCACCTTCAGCGCGAAGGGGTTCACCGTTCCCTTGGGCTGGCTGCCGGCGGAAAACGCGGCGAAGCGGCCGGCCCCGTCCTTGCGCAGGATACCTTCGGCCAGCACCGAGCGGGCGGTGTTGCCGGTGCACAGGAACAGGACGTTGAAGACGCGGTCAGCCATCGAGGGTCTCCGGGGCGCAGGCGCAGGCATCGGCGAGGGATTCGAGGACGGGCGCGCAGATCTCCGGCCGCCCGCGGCAGCAATCCTGCGTGAGGAACGTGACGAGCGCGCGAAAGCCGTCGAGATCGGCCCGGTAGAGGACACTGCGTCCCCTGCGCTGCGGGGCGACGAGGCCGGCGCGGGCGAGGATCGCGAGATGGCTCGACATGGTGTTGTGGGGCGCACCGAATCGCTCGGCGATGGCGCCCGCCGCGACCCCGTCGGGATGCACCGCCACGAGGTGGCGGAACACGGACAGGCGGGTCTCCTGAGCCAGCGCCGCGAGGGCCTCGAGCGCCGCGCCGGATCCGTCGACGTTTCTAGACATGTCGGAGGAATAGCGGGCCGCCCGGCCGCCCGCAAGCGTGAATCCGCGGGAACTCGGCCGAAGCGGAGGTCCTGCGGCTGGCGACGATCACGCCGGCCGCGAAAACGCTCCGAGCAGTGCTATCCCGCGGTTTTCGCCGCCGCGGCCTTCGTCGGGCGGAGCATCCAGAGCTGGTAGCTGTCGCGGGCGATGGACGCTTCGATGGTGGCGCGGGAGAACCCGTGCGGGGGCGACACGTCGGGGCGGATCACCCCGATCGCGTCCCAGGGAGCGTACTTGTCGGGAAGGCCCGCCCCGGTCGCCGCGGCGGAGAAGGCCCGCAGGTCCGGTTTGGAGCGCGAGCGGAACACGAAGATGCGCATGGAAGGGTCCTTTGCTGGCTCGAGCGGTCCGGGGCGCGGGCGCCCCTTCACGGGGCGGGAGAAATCTCGCTTTCGCGAACCGCGCGTTCGCTCGTCCCGGAACGGATCCTGTAGGACGGCTCGCCGGTCTCGTCGCTGGGCATGAGGCGGACCACCTCGTAGACGCCCCCGTCGACGGATCGGCTGTCGGAGAACCCGAGCCGGACCAGACGGACGCGCTGGCGGAGCTTGAACCTGTGGGACATGGTGCCCTCCCGGGGTCCGGCGTTGCCTAGACCCGGTTCAGCACGACGGCGGCGACCGGGTGCCCGAAACGATCGGCGAGGTACCACCGCAATTCGCGAAGCGAAGACCAGGCATAGGTCCGGTCGATCATCTCGCTGACCTCGGTGTCGCCGCCGGCGCTCCGGGTCCAGAGCCGGCCGACCCGGAAGGTGGGGTGCTCCGCGGAGCGCGACCCGCGCGTGCGGCGCGGCTCGAATGAAAACTGCATTCTTGTTCTTCTTCCTGCGTGCGGGGGAGGGCAGGGCCCGGAGGCCCTGCCGCACCGCTCACGCGAGCTCGATGGTGTTGACGGCGATCTTGCCGCTGCGGCGGTCTTCCGCCGTGTCGAAAGCGACCTTCTGGCCCTCCGCGAGGCCGCGGATGCCGGCGCGCTCGAGAGCGGTGGCGTGGACGAACACGTCCTTGCCGCCGTTGTCCGGCTGAATGAAGCCGAAGCCCTTCTGGTCGTTGTAGAACTTCACGGTGCCCGTGTTCATGGGATCGTCCCTTCGTCTGCGGGGCTGCACGTGAGGGATAGCGTGCGCGCGAGCGCCGCCTGCCCTCGTTTTCGTCGAGTTTTGGAGAGAGTCCGAACGTGCGCCCGGCGAGGCCAGGGCGAAACGGCCCGATTGTCCGGCCAAAGTCGATCCGTTCCAGATAGAGCACTTTCACCGAGATTACAAGGAAATTTCTGCAAAATTCTTTCGGAACGCAGGTGCGGCAGGGACGTTGACGTGGGCTTTTCCCGCAGCTCCGCCGCGGCAGTGGCTCGGACGACCGAACATGGTATGGGTCGCCGAGGCTCGCCCCGGCGGACGGGCCCTCCGCCCGCTTCGGGCCAACCAGAGATCGGACAGTCCTTGCAGGTTCTCGTTCGCGACAACAACGTCGACCAGGCCCTCCGCGTCTTGAAGAAGAAGATGCAGCGGGAGGGAGTTTTTCGCGAGATGCGGCAGCGGAAGGCCTACGAAAAGCCGTCCGAGCGCAAGACCCGCGAGAAGGCGGAGGCGGTGCGCCGCGCCCGCAAGGCGGCGCGCAAGCAGGCCCAGCGCGAGGGGCTCCTGCCCGCGCCGAAGCGCAAGGTGCCCGCGCGTCCGGGCGCGCCGCGGCCGCGGGCCTGAGGCGGCCGGGCCGGAGCGTTGACCCTTCAGCTGCGCGAACTCTATGCGAGCCCGAACGGGGATCGCTGGTTCCTGGCGCGGTATCCGGAATCCGGACGCGTGTTCGTCCTGCACGAGCCGAACCCGCCGTCCGGAGGACGAGCGAGCCACATCGAGGTGGGCGCCTTCCTCGCCGCCGGCGCCGGGCCCGAGCAGCAGGCGCTCCTGCGCCTGATCGGCACCCTCGTCGGCGAGTCCATGACCGAGCGGGCGGACAACGACCGAGGCTGAGGGCCTCAGGCGGCCTCGGGGGTGCCGCCGCAGGCCGGGCAGGCGACCCCCGCCGGGGACGGCGCCAACTCCTTCACGCCGCCGCTCCAGCCGCACGCGCACCGCCAGGCATCGAGCCGCCGCCCTTCGCTGGCGGGCCCGAACCGTTCCTCGTCGCGCGCCTTCTCGTCGGCCCGAATGGCGGCCCGCAGGGCGGCGCGGGCCGTGCTGCCGCTCGGCGCGGGCTTCGGTTCTTCTTCCTTGTTCACGCGGCCTCCGGTCGGCCCCGGCGGTCGGGGCACGGCGCACCATGGCCGAACTCCGGGCGCAAAGCTACGCCGTTCGGCGGAAAAGGCGATTCCGGCCCGGGGATCCTGCCGGTTCGGCCCCTACGTGTCCCCGTCGCAGCGGTACGTGAAGCGGTACTCGTTCCAGGACCGGACCTGCGAACTGCCGAGGAGCTCGCAGCCCGGTCGGGCCCGGGCGAGGTAGGTGCGCGCGACGCGGCCGAACCGGTCGGCCTCGTAGTGCTTCGCGAAGTCGGGGCAGGGAGTCCGGAACGCCGCGATCTCCTGCGTCAGGGGCGAGCGCACGAACAGGCGCCGATACGCCGCCTCGTCGAACACGGCGTAGGCCTGGTCGCAGATCTCCACCGTGACCGGCTCCGGCCGTTCGGCCCTGTCGAACAGGTGGGCGACCGTGCAGCCGCCCAGGAGGAGCATGACGGGCAAGCCGCCGAGCCGTCCGATCCGCATCGCCTTCCCGTCGCCCGTCCACGTCGGCGGCCATCCTAGCGGCCGCCCGGCCGCCGACGTGGACGGGCGACGGGAAGGCGATGCGGATCGGACGG
>DATLFZ010000242.1:0-3704 GCA_035540795.1 Beijerinckiaceae bacterium
GGCCCTCGACCGCCTCGCCCCGCCGCGGACCGCCGCGCCGGACCTCGCCGCCGCCGACGCCTTCGTCTGGCACGCGGACGGGCGGCTCGTGCCGGTGCCGCGGGTGAGCCGGGTCGAGATGGCGCTCCTGCGCGGCATCGATCGGGTCCGCGACACGCTCGCCGAGAATACGGAGCGCTTCGCGCGGGGGCTTCCGGCCAACAACGCCCTCCTCTGGGGCGCCCGCGGCATGGGCAAGTCCTCCCTCGTGAAGGCGGTCCACGCCGAGATCAACAGGAAGGCCGCCGCTCGGCCGCTCAAGCTCGTCGAGATCCACCGGGAGGACATCGAGACCCTGCCGGAGCTGATGGGCCTGCTGCGGGCCGATCCGCACCGGTTCATCGTCTTCTGCGACGACCTCTCCTTCGACGGCGGCGACACCTCGTACAAGTCGCTCAAGGCGGCGCTGGAAGGCGGCATCGAGGGGCGGCCGGACAACGTGATCTTCTACGCCACCTCCAACCGGCGCCACCTCCTGCCCCGGGACATGATGGAGAACGAGCGCTCGACGGCGATCAATCCGGGCGAGGCGGTGGAGGAGAAGGTGTCGCTGTCGGACCGGTTCGGCCTGTGGCTCGGCTTCCACAAGTGCAGCCAGGACGAATACCTCGACATGGTGTTCGGCTACGCGGACCATTTCGGGCTCGCCGCCGACCGGGACGCGGTGCGGGCGCAGGCGCTCGAATGGGCGACGACCCGCGGCTCCCGCTCCGGCCGCACCGCCTGGCAGTTCATCCAGGACCTCGCCGGCCGCCTCGAGAAGCCGCTGACCTAGGGTCGTCCCTGGACGGTCGGCCTCAGGCCGCCGCCAGGAAGGCCTCGACCGCCTCGCGGCGGGGGATCGAGGCGACGGCGCCGTGGCCTTGCGTCTTCAGCGCCGCGGCGGCGTTGGCGTAGGCGGCCGCGCGAAAAGGGTCGCCGTGGCGCAGCCAGTCGGCCAGGAACGCGCCGTTGAAGGCGTCGCCGGCGCCGGTGGCGTCGATTGCGGCGACGCGGCGGCCCGGGATCAGGCGGCGCTCCGCCCCGGTCGCGACGAGGACGCCGTCCGGCCCCAGCGTCAGGGCCACGACCGGGCAGCCGAGGCGCAGGTAGAAGTCGCAGATGTCGTCCGGCGTCTCGAGCCCGGTGAGCTGGCGGGCGTCGTCGAGGCTCGGCCGGGCGATGTCGGCGAGGGCCACCGCGGCGTTGATCACCGCCCGGGCCCGATCGAGGGGCCACAGGCGCAGGCGCAGGTTGGTGTCGTAGCTCACCGCCGTCCCGGCCTGCTTGGCGTGGCGGATGGCGGCGAAGACCGCGTCGGTGCAGCTCTGCGAGATCGCCTGGCTGATGCCGGAGACGTGCAGCACCCGGGCCCGGGCGATCAGGTCGAGGGGCAGCTCGGCCGGGACGACGAGGCTCGCGGCCGAGCCCGCCCGGTAGTAGCTGAAGACGTGCCCCTGCGGCCCGTAGGAGATGAAGTAGATGCCGGTACGGGCGGCCTCCCGGGTGATCACCGCCGTGCGGTCGACCCCCTCCCGGTCCCACAGGGCGAGGAAGTCCGCGCCGAAGGCGTCGTCCCCGACGGCCGTGAAATAGGCGGCGCGGGCGCCCTGGCGGGCGGCGGCGATCGCGGCGTTCGAGGTGTCGCCGCCGAAGCCCGGCAGGTAGAGGCGCTCGCCCCCGCGCTCGATCTCGGCGAGCTCCATGAGGGGCTCGCCGAAGCCCAGGACGTCGATGGTCTTCATTGCGGGCCGCCGGGCGGGGGCAGCGCCGGCGGCGCGTCGTCGCCGAGGGCGACCACCTTGCCGGGGTTGAGGACGTTGCCGGGATCGAGGGCCTTCTTGAGGGTGCGCATGAGGTCGAGGGCGACCGGGTCCTTGTAGCGCACGAGCTCGTCCCGCTTGATGAGCCCGATCCCGTGCTCGGCCGAGATCGACCCGTTCATGGACGCCACGATGTCGTGGACGAGGCGGTTGAAGCGCTCCCATTCGGCGAGGTAGGCCGCCTTTTCCATGCCGACCGGCTGGCTCAGGTTGAAGTGGATGTTGCCGTCGCCGAAATGGCCGAAGGCGCAGACCCGGATGCCCGGCATCGCCGCCTCGCAGGCCCGGCTCGCGGTCTCGACGAAGTCGGCGACCCGGGACACCGGCACCGACACGTCGTGCTTGATCGAGCCGCCCTCGAAGCGCTGGACCTCGGACAGGCTCTCGCGCAGGTGCCACAGCGCCCGGTTCTGGCCCTCGCTCGCGCCGATGGTCGCGTCCTCGACGAGCCCCTCCTCGACGGCGCGGCCGAGCACGCTTTCCAGCCGCTCCTGGAGCGCCGCCTCCGGGTCGGGCGAGGTCAGCTCGATCAGGGCATAGGCCTGGTGATCCCCCGCGAGGGGCCGGACCGTCCCGCGGCCGTGCTTGAGGACGACCTCGAGCCCGAACCGGTCGATGTACTCGAAGGCCGACAGGGCCTCGCCGGCCTGGCGGCGGACGAGGTCGAAGGCGGCGAGCGCCGCCCGCACCGAGGGGCAGCCGACGAAGGCCGTCGCCCGGGCCTTCACCCGCGGGACGAGCTTGAGCACCGCCGCGGTGATGATGCCGAGCGTCCCCTCGGCGCCGACGAACAAGTTCTTGAGGTCGTAGCCGGTGTTGTCCTTGCGCAGCCCCTTCAGGCCGTTCCAGACGCGGCCGTCGGCCAGGACGACCTCCAGGCCGAGGACGAGGTCGCGGGCGTTGCCGTAGCGCAGGACCGAGGTGCCGCCCGCATTGGTCGAGAGGTTGCCGCCGATGCGGCAGGAACCCTCCGACGGCAGCGACAGGGGGAACATCAGGTCGGCCCCGAAGGCGGCCTCCTGCACCTTCTGCAGGATGCAGCCGGCTTCCGCCGTGAGCGTGGCGTTGACCGGGTCGACCTCGCGGATGCGGTCGAGGCGGGTGAGCGACAGGACGAGGCCGCCGAAGGGGACGCCGCCGCCGACGAGGCCGGTGTTGCCGCTCTGCGGCACGACCGCGACCCCCGCCTCGGCGCAGGCCCGCACCACGAAGGCGACCTCCTCCGTGCTGCCCGGCCGGGCGACGCCGATCGCGCGGCCCCGATAGAGGCCCCTGCCCTCCAGAAGATGGCTCTCCATCACCTGGGGGTCGGTGAGCACGTGCTGGCGGCCGAGGCGATCCGCGAGCCTGTCGAGAAGCGCGGCGGGCGGCGAATGGATGTTCATGCGGGACTCCGGGCGCTATCTCTCGCCTCTCGGCCGGCCTCCCGCAAGAGCGCGTCATGACCATCGGCATCGGCGGCGAGCTCGCCGGCCTGTTCCTCGCCGCCTTCACGGCGGCGACCATCCTGCCCGGGGCCTCGGAGGCGGCGCTCGTGGCGGTGCTGGCGGCCGGGGCCTCCCCGCCGGCGATCGCGATCGCCGTGGCGACGGTCGGCAACACGCTCGGCAGCACGGTGAACTGGGCGATCGGGCGCTTCCTCGCGCATCTGCGCGAGCACCCGCGCTTTCCGGTGCCGAAGGCGAAGTTCGAGCGCTATCTCGACGCCCACCGGCGCTGGGGCGTGTGGGTGCTGCTGCTCTCCTGGGCGCCGGTGATCGGAGACCCGCTGACGGTGGTCAGCGGCGTGCTGCGGACGCCGCTCTGGATCTTCGTGCCCGTGGTCGGGCTGGTGAAGCTCCTGCGCTACCTGGTGGTGGCCGG
>DATLFZ010000243.1:0-15746 GCA_035540795.1 Beijerinckiaceae bacterium
GATCGTCCGCCGCAAGGGCGCGAAGCTCGTCCTCGACACCTCCGGGCCAGCGCTGCGCGAGACCCTCGCCGCCGGCGAGGTAGACGGCGAGCGACGCGCCGCCGAGCTCGTTCACCACCCGGGCGACGTTGATGCCGCCGCCGCCAGGATCGTAGCGCTCGTTCGAGGTGCGGATCTTGTGGGTCGGGCGGACGGCCTCGGCCTCGCTCGCCCCGTCGATCGACGGGTTGAGCGTCAGCGTGACGATCGGCGTCACGGCCCTTACGCCGCCTGTTCCCTCTTGCCGATGCGCCGGTCGAGATAGCCGTCGACCGTCTGCATCAGGTCGTCGACCTTGCCGTCGAAGAAGTGGTTGGCGCCGTCGACCACCGCGTGCTCGATCTGGATGCCCTTCTGGGTCTTCACCTTCTCGATCACGCTGACGACCTCCTTCGCCGGTGCGACCCGATCCTCCGAGCCGTGCACGAACAGGCCGGAGGAAGGGCAGGGGGCGAGGAAGGTGAAGTCGAACCGGTTCGCCGGCGCGGCGATCGAGATGAAGCCCTCGATCTCGGGCCGGCGCATGAGGAGCTGCATGCCGATCCAGGCGCCGAAGGAGACGCCCGCGATCCAGCAGGTGCGGGCGTCCGGATTGACCGACTGCGCCCAGTCCAGGGCGGCGGCGGCGTCGGAGAGCTCGCCCGCCCCGTGGTCGAAGACCCCCTGGCTGCGGCCGACCCCGCGGAAGTTGAAGCGCAGGACGGCGAAGCCGCGATTGGAGAACGTGTAGAACAGGTTGTAGACGATCTGATTGTTCATCGTCCCGCCGAACTGCGGGTGTGGATGCAGCACCACCGCGATCGGCGCGCCGCGGCGCTTGGCGGGCTGGTAGCGACCTTCCACCCGGCCGGCCGGTCCGGTGAAGATGACCTCGGGCATGCGAGAACCTCGGCGATTCCGGATCGCGGGCGCGGCTTGGCCTTGACTCGGCCCCGGCGGCGCCCCTAAATCCGTTTTAGAATAATTCTAAGCGCGGAATCCCGGCGGCGCGAAAGCGCGCCGGGCGCGTTATCGATGTGGTGCCGGTGGTCTAGCACGGCAACCGGTGCCCGAGCCAAGAAAATTCCGAGGTCCCATGGCGCGCAGCTACCTCGACCACAACGCGACCGCTCCGGTGCGGCCGGAGGTGGTCGACGCCTGCGCGCGGGCGCTTTCCCTGGGCAACCCGTCCTCGGTCCATGCGGAAGGGCGGGCCGCCCGCGCCGCGGTGGAGGCGGCCCGGGCGCAGGTCGCCGCTTTCGTCGGGGCCGAGCCGAAGAACGTGATCTTCACGAGCGGCGGCACGGAAGCCAACAATCTCGCCCTGTCGCCCGCCCTGCGGCGGACCGGCGGACCGCCTCCGACGCGCCTTTTGGTCGGGGCGACCGAGCACGCCTCGGTCCTCGACGGGCACCGGTTCCCGGCGAATGCGGCGGAGCCCATCCCGGTGGACGGGGACGGGGTGGTCGACCTCGCCTGGCTCGAAGCCCGGCTGCGGGACGGCCCGGCGCTCGCGTCGATCCAGGTCGCAAACAGCGAGACCGGGGTGATCCAGCCGGTCGCGGCCGCCGCCGCCCTCGTGCGCGCCGCCGGCGGCCTCCTGCATGCGGACGCGGTCCAGGCGGCCGGGCGCATCCCCCTCGACATCGCCACCCTCGGCGCCGACCTCGTGACCCTGTCCGCGCATAAGCTCGGCGGACCGAAGGGCGTCGGCGCGCTGGTCGTGGCTTCGGACGCGATCCTGCTCGATTGCCTGGTGCGGGGCGGCGGTCAGGAGCGGGGCCAGCGCGGCGGCACGGAGAACATCTCGGGCATCGTCGGGTTCGGCGCCGCGGCCCAGGCGGCGGGCGCCGCCGTCGCGGCCGAAGGGGCGCGCCTGCGGGCCCTCCGGGATGCGTGCGAGGCGGCGGTGCGCCGGCTCGCGCCGGCGGCGGTGGTATTCGGCGAAGGCGCCGAGCGGCTGTCGAACACGCTCTGTTTCGCCGTTCCGGGCGTCAAGGCGGAGACGGCGCTCATCGCCTTCGACCTCGCCGGCGTGGCGGTGTCGAGCGGCTCGGCCTGCTCGTCGGGCAAGGTCGGGCGCTCGCACGTCCTCGCCGCCATGGGCGTTCCCCCGGCGCTCGCCGAGGGCGCGATCCGGGTCAGTTTCGGGTGGAGTTCGGCCGAGGAGGACGTCGCACGCTTCGCGGCGGCCTTCGAAAAGCTGCTCGCCGCCCTATATGTGCGGAGGGCGGACGCGGCCTGACGCCGCCCCGCCAGCCGGTTTCCGTAACCCGCGGTCCTTGAAACCGTGAGCGGTGGGAGAGACTAGATGCCTGCAGTGCAGGAGACGATCGAACGGGTCCGTTCGATCGACGTCGACCAGTACAAGTACGGCTTCTCGACCGAGGTCGAGATGGAGAAGGCCCCGAAGGGCCTCAACGAGGACATCGTCCGCTACATCTCGGCCCGCAAGAACGAGCCCGAGTGGATGACGGAATGGCGCCTCGACGCCTATCGGCGCTGGCGCACGATGCGCGAGCCGCGCTGGGCGCGGGTCGACTACGACCCGATCGACTACGACGACCTCTACTACTACGCCGCGCCGAAGATGAACCCGGCGCCGAAGTCTCTCGACGAGGTCGACCCGGCGATCCTGCGCACCTACGAGAAGCTCGGCATCCCCCTGCGCGAGCAGGAGATCCTGGCCGGCGTCCAGACATCCAGGGTGGCGGTCGACGCGGTGTTCGACTCGGTTTCCGTCGCGACCACCTTCAAGGAGGAGCTGGCCAAGGCCGGGGTCATCTTCATGCCGATCTCGGAGGCCCTGCGCGAGCATCCCGAGCTCGTGCGCAAGTACATCGGCTCGGTCGTGCCGGTGACCGACAACTTCTTCGCCACTCTCAACTCGGCGGTGTTCTCGGACGGCTCGTTCGTCTACGTGCCGCCGGGGGTGCGCTGCCCGATGGAGCTGTCGACCTATTTCCGCATCAACGAGAAGAACACCGGCCAGTTCGAGCGCACCCTGATCATCGCCGACAAGGGCTCCTACGTCTCCTACCTCGAGGGCTGCACGGCTCCGATGCGGGACGAGAACCAGCTCCACGCGGCCGTGGTCGAGCTGATCGCCCTCGACGACGCGGAGATCAAGTACTCGACCGTCCAGAACTGGTACCCGGGCGACGCCCAGGGGCGGGGCGGCATCTACAACTTCGTCACCAAGCGCGGCGACTGCCGGGGCCGGAACTCCAAGATTTCCTGGACGCAGGTGGAGACGGGGTCGGCCATCACCTGGAAGTACCCGTCCTGCATCCTGCGCGGCGACAATTCCCGCGGCGAGTTCTATTCGATCGCCGTGTCGAACGGCCGCCAGCAGGTCGATTCCGGCACCAAGATGATCCATCTCGGCAGGAACACCACGAGCCGGATCATCTCGAAGGGCATCTCGGCGGGCGAATCGCAGAACACCTATCGCGGCCTCGTCTCGGCGCACCGGCGCGCCGCCGGCGCCCGCAACTTCACCAATTGCGACTCGCTCCTCATCGGCAACCGCTGCGGGGCGCACACCGTGCCCTACATCGAGTCGAAGAACGCCAGCGCCGTGTTCGAGCACGAGGCGACCACGTCGAAGATCTCCGAGGACCAGCTGTTCTACTGCCTGCAGCGCGGCCTCTCGGAGGAAGAGGCGACGGCGCTCATCGTCAACGGCTTCGTCAAGGACGTGCTCCAGCAACTGCCCATGGAGTTCGCCGTTGAGGCGCAGAAGCTGATCGCCATCTCCCTCGAGGGGAGCGTCGGCTGATGAACGAGAAGGTCGAGAACATCGTCCTCGAACACATGCGCCACATCCGGGCGGACGTGGCCTCGATGCGCGAGGAGATGGGCGGCATGCGCTCGGAGATGCTGATCATCCGGCAACACATGGCCGGGCTCCTGGGGGCGCAGACCCTTCAGGACGGCGAGATCGCGTCCCTGAAGTCGCCGCTCGACCGCATCGAGAGGCGCCTGGAACTCGTCGACTGAGCCTCGGCGCCGAAGAATCACGGGCCGTCATGGCGGGGCGCGTCCCGACCATCCACGCCCCGAAGAACGCAACGGAAAGAACCATGCTCGAGATCAAGAACCTCACCGTCCAGATCGAGGACAACCGCATCCTCGACGGCCTGAATCTCACCGTGAACAAGGGCGAGGTCGCCGCCATCATGGGCCCGAACGGGTCCGGCAAGTCGACCCTGTCCTACGTCATCGCCGGCAAGGAGGATTTCGAGGTCCTCGACGGCGAGGTCCTGTGGGACGGGCAGAACCTGCTCGAGATGGGACCCGACGAGCGCGCCGCCGCCGGCGTTTTCCTCGCCTTCCAGTACCCGCTCGAGATCCCGGGCGTCGCCACCATGACCTTCCTCAAGGCGGCGCTCAACGCGCAGAGGCGCGCCCGCGGCGAGGGCGAACTGTCGACGCCCGAATTCATGAAGCGGGTGAACGCCGCCGCCGATCAGCTGGAAATCCCGAAGGAAATGCTGCGCCGCGCCCTCAATGTCGGCTTCTCCGGCGGCGAGAAGAAGCGCATGGAGATCCTGCAGATGGCCCTGCTGCAGCCGTCCTTCTGCATCCTCGACGAGACCGATTCCGGCCTCGACATCGACGCGCTGCGGGTCGTCGCCGACGGGGTCAACGGCCTGCGCTCGCCCGAGCGCGCCTTCCTGGTCATCACCCACTACCAGCGGCTCCTGAACTACATCGTTCCGGACACGGTGCACGTGATGGCGAACGGGCGCATCGCCCGGTCCGGTGGGAAGGAGCTCGCCCTCGAGCTCGAGGCGAGCGGCTATGCCGAGTACCGCAGCCAGGCGGCCTGAGCGATGGCGGAGATCACCACGATGAAGACGCCGGCGGAGACGGCCCTCGCCAACCTCTTCACCCTGAGCAAGGCGACGCTGCCCGGCGACGGGGAGGCCCGCGAGGAGGCCTTTTCCCGCTTCGCCCGCCAGGGCCTGCCGCACCGGCGGGTCGAGGAGTGGAAGTACACCGACCTGCGCGCCGTGATGCGCGACGCGGCCCCGCTCGCACCCGTGCCGAGCCCGGCCGACGCCGCCGCGGCGGCCGCCGCCGCTGGCCCGCTCGGGGCGATCGAGGCCGCCCGGGTGACCCTCGTCAACGGCCACTTCGTCCGCGACGCCTCCGACCTGTCCGGTCTGCCGGAGGGCGTCGAGGTGATCCCCCTCGCCGAGGCCCTCGCCTCGCACCCGCTGCTGACCCGGATGGGCGCGGTCGAGGCGGCCCGGGACAACCCGGCCTACGCCCTCAACGCCGCGCTGATGACCGACGGGGCGGTGATCCGCGTCCCCGCCGGCACCACCGTCGAGCGGCCGATCCACCTGCGCTTCGTCAATGCCGGGGAGAGCGCCTTCGCGAGCGTGACCCGGGTCCTGCTCGTCGCCGAGCTCGGCGCCGCCGTGACCCTCATCGAGAGCCACGAGGGGCCGGACGGGCTCGCCTACCAGACGAACGGCGTCCTCGAGATCGTCGCCGGCGACCACACCAAGATCCGCCACGTCCGCCTCAACGCGGAGGGCATGGAGGCGCTCGCCCTCTCCACGCTCACCGCCAAGGTCGGCGCCTCGGCCGATTTCGACAGCCTGAACGTGGTGTTCGGGAGCGCCGTGTCGCGTCACCAGGTGTTCCTCGCCTGCGCCGGCGAGCACTCGAACCTGCGCGTCAACGGCACGGCGATGCTGAAGGGCAAGCAGCACGCTGATTCGACCCTGCTCGTCGACCATGCCGTCCCCCACTGCACCAGCCGCGAGCTGTTCAAGACGGTCATCGACGGCGCCGGCACCGGCGTGTTCCAGGGCAAGATCATCGTGCGGCCGATCGCCCAGAAGACCGACGGTCGCATGATGTCGGGCGCGCTCCTCCTGTCGGAGGAGGGCACCATGAACAACAAGCCCGAGCTCGAGATCTTCGCCGACGACGTCCAGTGCGCCCACGGCGCCACCTGCGGCCAGCTCGAGGAGACCCTCCTGTTCTACCTCATGGCGCGCGGCCTGCCGCGGCCGGAGGCGGAGCGGCTGATGGTGCAGGCCTTCGTCGGCGAGGCCATCGACACGGTCGAACACGAGGAGCTGCGCGGCGCCCTGCTCGGCCTCGTCGACGGCTGGCTCAAGGCGCGGGCCTGAACCGCGGGACGGACCGGATGAACCTGCACCAGACGATCGAGCCCTACGACGTCGAGGCGATCCGGGCCGAGTTCCCGATCCTGGCGCGGGAGGTCTACGGCAAGCCGCTCGTCTATCTCGACAACGCCGCCTCGGCCCAGAAGCCGCGGGCGGTGATCGACGCCATGGTCCGCACCATGGAGACGGGCTACGCCAACGTCCATCGCGGCCTGCACTTCATGGCGAACGCCGCGACGGAAGCGTTCGAGGAGGCGCGGGAGAGCGTCCGCGCCTTCCTCAATGCCGGCTCGGTCGAGGAGATCGTGTTCACGAAGTCGGCCACTGAGGCGATCAACCTCGTCGCCGCCTCCTTCGGCCGGCTCGCGATCCGGGAAGGGGACGAGGTCGTCCTCTCGATCATGGAGCACCATTCAAACATCGTCCCCTGGCACTTCCTGCGCGAGCGCCAGGGCGCGGTGCTGAAATGGGCGCCGGTCGACGATCAGGGCGAGTTCCTGATCGAGGAGTTCGAAAAGCTCCTGTCGCCGCGCACGAAGATCGTGGCGATCACCCACATGTCGAACGTGCTCGGCACGGTGACCCCGATCCGCGAGATCGTCCGGATCGCCCACGCCCGCGGGATCCCGGTCCTGGTCGACGGCAGCCAGGGCGCGGTCCATCTCGACGTGGACGTGCGCGACCTCGACGCCGACTTCTACGTCTTCACCGGCCACAAGGTGTACGGGCCGACCGGTATCGGCGTGCTCTACGGCAAGCGGGAGTGGCTCGCGAAAATGCCGCCCTACCAGGGCGGCGGCGAGATGATCAACGAGGTGCGCTGCGAGGGCATCACCTACAACGAGCCGCCGCACCGGTTCGAGGCCGGCACGCCGCCGATCGTCGAGGCGGTCGGGCTCGGCGCCGCCGTGCGCTACATGATGGCGCTCGGGCGCGACCGCATCCGCGCCCACGAGCACGCGCTCTCGGCCTATGCCCACGAGCGGCTGCGGGCCATGAATTCGCTGCGCATCATCGGCGACGCCCGCGACAAGGGCGCGATCATCTCGTTCGAGATGAAGGGGGCGCACGCCCACGACGTCGCCACCGTGGTCGACCGCCAGGGCGTCGCGGTGCGGGCGGGCACCCATTGCGCCATGCCGCTGCTGGAGCGCTTCGGCGCCACCTCGACCTGCCGCGCGTCGTTCGGTCTCTACAACACGATGGCGGAAGTCGATAAGCTCGCCGAGGCCTTGCAGAAGGCCGAGACGCTGTTCGGCTAGGAGCAGGACGATGACGGACAGCCCTCCCGAAGCCCCGAACCCGCCTCCGAGCGCCGCCGCGATCCCGCCGGAGGAACTCGACCGGCTGACCGACGACATCGTGGCGGCGCTCAAGACCGTCTACGATCCCGAGATCCCGGCCGACATCTACGAGCTCGGCCTGATCTACCGGGTCGACATCGCCGACGACCGGGCGGTGACCATCGACATGACGCTCACCGCGCCCGGCTGCCCGGTCGCCGGCGAGATGCCCGGCTGGGTCGAGAACGCCGTCGCGACGGTGCCCGGCGTCAAGGACGTCAAGGTCAACATGGTCTTCGACCCGCCCTGGGACCAGTCGCGCATGTCCGACGAGGCCCGGGTCGCCCTCGACATGTGGTGATGCGCCTCGACGGCGTCCTCGAGACCGCCCTCTACGTCGACGACCTCGCGCGCGCCGCGCGCTTCTACGAAGAGGTCCTGGGCCTTTCCCCGATCGCCTCCGACCGGCGCTTCCGCGGCTACGACGCGGGCCACCGCACGGTGCTCCTGCTGTTCGAGCGCGGCTCGACCCTGGAAACCGTTCGCATGCCCGGCGGCACCATCCCGCCGCACGACGGGCACGGCCCGCTGCATGTCGCGTTCGCCGTTCCCCGGGAGGACCTCGCGGCCTGGGAGGAACGGCTCGCCGGCCACGGGGTCGCCGTCGAGGGCCG
Organism: Beijerinckiaceae bacterium; assembly: GCA_035540795.1. GTDB lineage: Bacteria > Pseudomonadota > Alphaproteobacteria > Rhizobiales > Beijerinckiaceae > JAJKJG01. Next base: position 8,128 of record DATLFZ010000243.1, read on the forward strand.
GGCCGAATGGCCCCGCGGCGGCCGGAGCCTCTATTTCCGCGATCCGGACGGGCATCTGCTCGAACTCGCCACCCCGGGCCTGTGGTCGACCTACTGATCGAGCGGCAGGCCCTGGTAGATCTCCGCCATCGCGAGGTCCGTGCCGATCTCCGACAGGGCGATCGTCGCCTCGAGGCCCTCGTACGGCTCGCTCTCCCAGCCTTGCGCGCCACGCCGGTAGAGGATCGCCTTCGCCGCCCGCGTCTCCACCAGGAGGATGTAGGCCAGCGTCGGATGGAGCTTGTACTCCTCGAGCTTGCGGAACCGGTCGATGTCGGTCGTCGAGGGCGAAAGGACCTCGACCACGAGCTTCGGCTCGCCGGATTCATGGGAGTCCGGCGCGAGCGGACCGCAATCGACAGTGACGTCCGGGCGCCGAATCGTTCTGATCTTCGTGCGCAGGGCGATGTCGTCCGTCGTCGGCTGGCAGCGCGCGCCACGGAGCTTGTTTCCGAGTGCGATGATGATGTTGACCACCACGCGGTCGTGCCTGACGCTCGCGCCGGTCATCATCTTGACGTGCGGCACCGGGACGCCATCGACGAGCTCGTAGAGCCCGTCCCGGCCGCGCTCCCACACGAAGAACTCTTCGGGCGTCATCAGACCGGTCGCGGTCTCGGCCATTCTGTCCTCCTGAGGCGCCATGGTAACGCCGGAGCGGCCGCCGGCGAAGTCCCGAGCCCGGCCGGGCTCGACCCGGGCCGCGGGAGACCCTATCTTGAGGCGGAAAGCGGTTTCGCCGCCGGGCCTTGAACCCGGCCGTGGGAGACGGAAATGGCACTCAAGGTCGTCACCTTGACCGACGCGGCCGCGAACCGCGTCAAGGACATCATCGCGAGGGCCGAGCGGCCGATCGTGGGCGTACGCGTCGGCGTGAAGAACGGCGGCTGCGCCGGCATGTCCTACACGATGGAATACGCCGAGAGCGTGAACCCGCACGACGAGGTCGTGGAGGACAAGGGCGTCAAGGTTCTGATCGACCCCAAGGCGGTGCTGTTCCTGCTCGGCACGCAGATGGATTTCCAGACCACCAAGCTCGCCTCCCAGTTCGTGTTCAACAATCCCAACCAGACGTCCGCCTGCGGCTGCGGGGAGTCCGTGGCGATCACGCCCGTGCGGCCGGAGCCGGCTTCCGCCGGGTAGGATGGATTCCGAGTCGATCGCCGACCTGTTCGCGCCGCTCGGGCCGGTGCGGATCCGAAAAATGTTCGGCGGCCAGGGCGTTTATCGGGGGGAGCTGATGTTCGCCCTCGAGGCCTACGGCGAGCTCTATCTCAAGGCCGATGCCGAGACGGTGCCGTTGTTCGAGGCGGCGGGGTCGCGGCCTTTCGTCTACGAGAAGGACGGGCGCACGGCCCGGATGAGCTACTGGCTCCTCCCGGAGCCTGCCGCGGACGACCCCGAGGAGGCGTCCCGCTGGGGCCGTCTCGCGGTCGAAGCTGCGGCGCGCACGGCCGCGGGTCGGGTCGGGCGACCTCGGGCCGGTCGCCGGGTCCGTGGTGCTCGGCTGGCATAGGGGCGCAGCGCGGCCGCGATCGGGCGCCTGATCGGGCGGGGCCGCATCCGGTCCACGCCGGACCGTGAAGGTGCTATACTCACCGCCTTCAGTTCTGCCGGCGAGACGATCGATGCGACGGCGGACCCTTTTCGGGCTCGTGCTCTTCCTGCTGCAGAGCACGCCCGCCCTTGCGCAATCCTCGCCCGTGCGCAGGATCGGCTTCCTCGGCAACTCCACGGCCGACCTGGAGAGGCATTTGCTGGCCGCCTTTCGCGACGGCCTGCGGGAATGGGGATATGTCGAGGGCCGCAACATCGCCGTCGCGTATCGCTGGGCGGAGGGGCAGTACGACCGCTTCCCGGGCCTGATCGACGAGTTGATCGCGTCCGGAGCGGAACTCATCGCGACCGCCGGTACGCCCGCTTCACAGGCGGTGACCCAGCATGCCCCGACGACGCCGCTCGTCATGATCGCCGTCGGCGACCCGGTCGGCACGGGCCTCGCGGCCTCGCTCGCGCGGCCGGGGGGGCGGGCCACCGGACTGACGTCGATCGCTCCCGACCTCGAGGGAAAGCGCCTCGAACTGATCCGGGAAGTCCTGCCGAAGCTGTCCCGGCTGGCGGTGTTCTGGAACCCTGGCAACGCGTATCAGATCCGAGATGAGGAGGAGGTTCGGGCGGCCGCGAAGCAGTTCCGCATCGACCTCCTCTCGATCCCGATCGGCAGCGCGTACGACCTGCGCGACGCCTTCGGCGCGATCGACCGCGGAGGCGCTCATGGCCTGTTGGTCCTCGCGGATCGCCTTTTCCTGCACAACCGCCACCAGATCATCGCGTTCGCCGGCGATGCCCGCCTGCCCGTCGTCAGCGCCTACCGGGAACTCGTCGAGGCTGGTGGCCTGATGTCGTTCGGGCCGAGCTATACGGGAATGCATCGGCAGGCGGCGCGCTATGTCGACAAGATCCTCAAGGGCGCAGATCCCGCGGAGCTGCCGATCGAGCAGCCGGCTCGGTTCGAACTCGTGATCAACCGAAAGACGGCGGCGAGGCTCGGTGTTTCGCTCGGGGCAGCGATCCTCGCCCGCGCCGACGAGGTGATCGAATGAGGCGTCGGCATTTTCTCGTGGGCCTCGGAGCCGCGGCGGCGCGGCCCTCGTCGGCCTTCCCTCAGCAACGCAGGGAGGGTCCGCGGATCGGATCTCTCACCCCGGGGTGGCGGGACAATCCTTTGGGGCGCCGGAACCAGGAGGCCCTCCGACAAGGCCTCGCCGATCTCGGCCTTGTGGAAGGGCGCAACATCGTGATCGAGTACCGCGTGGCCGAGGGCGATTTCAATCGGCTGCCGGTCCTCGCGGCCGAGTTGGTGCGGCAAAACGTGGCGGTGATCGTCGCCGGCCCGGCGCCCGCCGCCGTCGCCGCCCGACAGGCGACGCGCACGATCCCAATCGTCATGGTCAACGTGGCCGATCCGATCGGGCTCGGGCTCATTGAGAGCCTCGCCTCGCCGGGGGGCAACGTGACCGGCCTCGCCTTCACGGTTGGCACGGGGGCATTCGGCAAGGGCCTGGAGCTGTTCAAGGACGCGGTCCCCGGCCTGAGGCGGCTGGCCGTCCTCGGCAATCCCGGGAACCCGGGCCATCCGCTCCTTCTTGGCCAACTACAGGTCACGGCCCGGGACCTCGGGCTCGCCCTCCTCCCCGTGGAAGTCACCGCCCCCGCGGCCTTCGAAGGCGCGTTCCGCGTCATGACGGAGGCGCGGGTCGAGGGTCTCTACGTGATCCCAGACGTGCTCCTCGTCACCGAGGCGCCGCGGCTGACGGCGCTTGCGGCACGACACCGCCTGCCGACCCTGCACCAGTTCCGGGAGGAGGTGGAAGCCGGAGGCCTGATGTCCTACGGCCACAGCAACACGGCCCCATGGAGGCGGGCGGCCCTGTTCGTCGATCGGATCCTGCGGGGCGCGACCCCGGCCGAGTTGCCGGTCGAGCAGCCGACCGAATTCGAGCTGATCGTCAACCTCGGAACCGCACGCGCCCTCGGAATCGAGGTGCCGCCTTCACTGATGGCGCGAGCCGACGAGGTGATCGATTGAGGCTCCGGGCATCATCGGCTCGGCGGCGCGTCGGTGCGGCCGCGGATCGGGTCAGGCGACCTCGGGCAGGTCGCCGGGCGTCTGGTGCTCGGCGCTCGTGACGGTCCGGTTGCGACCGCCACGCTTGGCCGCATACATGCACTGATCGGCGCGCTCGAGCAGGGTCGAGCCGGTGTCGCCCGGCCGGTAGGTCGCGACGCCGAGCGAGATCGTGACCTTGCCGAGCGATTCGCCGGTCGAGCGCTTGATCAGCTCGCGCGCCATGACGCTCTGGCGGATCTGCTCGGCCGCGGCCCGGGCCTCCGCGAGCGTTGCGCCGGGCATGATGATCGCGAATTCCTCGCCGCCGAACCGCGCCAGCGTCGCCGTGGTCTTGACGTGGTCGCGCATCGTCATGCCGACGAGCCGCAGCACCTGGTCGCCCGTGAGGTGGCCGTAGGTGTCGTTGAAGCGCTTGAACTCGTCGATGTCGATGAGGACGAGGGCGAGCGGCGCCCGGCTCTCCTCGGCCTGCTGCACGCCCTTGATCAGCATGTCCTCGAAGTGCTTGCGGTTGGCGATGCCGGTCAGCGGGTCGGTCAGCGCCTCGGCCCGCACGCTCTCGAGCGCCTCGCGCAGGGTCTCGATCTCGTCCCGGGTCTCCTTCAGCCGGGCGTCGAGGGAGCGGTTGGTGCTCGCCGCCTCACGGGTGGCGTGGACGAGGGAGCCGATGACCTCGCGCACCTTCGCCCGATCGACCGGGCCGGCGAGATCGTTCGACAGGGATTCGAGGGACTGCCCGTATTTGGCGGTGGTGCCGATGGCGAGGCCCACCATGTCGAGGACGGCGTCGATCTCGGTGAGCATGCCGACGCTGGTGCGCTCGGTCTCGAGGGCGCTGTGGTACGGCGACAGGTGCTGCTCGTAGATCGCGTTGATCTCGGCGTCGGCGACGGGGCGGCCTTCGGCGAGGATCCGCTTAATCGCGTCGTTCATGAGCGGCTTGTGTCCGCTCACGTAGGTGTACCAGACTTCGTAGGCGCGGGGCGAGGCGGGCGAGCCGTGGCTGCGCATCAGTTCGAGCGCGCGCTGGCACAAGGCGAAGGTCCGCTCGATGTCGTCCCTGAGGCTAGGCATGTATCGATCCCGCACGCGTCCGAAGACCGCGCCGGCACGGGGCGCGACCGCTGCGAGGATTACCCGAGGGGAGCGAAGAACTCGTTAAAGCCCGCCCGGCGCCTGCTACTTCTTGGCGAAAGTCGGACGCAGGAGAAACGCAGGGACGTGGTCGCCGAGGCCGACCGCCTGGTCGCTCCGCTCGGGGGAGGGGCGCTCCGCGACAGGGCGCGCCGGGCGCTCCGACCGCCCGCGGCCTTCCGGTCGACGCCCGCGCTCGGGACGCGGTGCCCGCGGCGGCGGCGCCTCCCGCTCCTCGCGCTCCGCGGTCTCGCGGGGCCGCTCCTCGCGGGCTGCCCGCTCTTCCCGTGGCGGCCTGTCGCCCCGGGGCGCCCGTTCGCCACGCGGGGGACGATCGCCCCGTGGCGAACGCTCGCGGGAGCCGCCGCGGTCGCGCCGGCCCGATTCGCGCCGACGCGGCGCCTCGTCGTCCTCGGCCGGCGGCGGGCCGTCCTCCCACGGGATCGGCTGGCCGGTGAGGCTCTCGATCGCGGCGACGGCCTTCTTGTCGGCCGGGGCGACGAGGGTGATGGAGTTCCCGGTCCGTCCGGCCCGTCCCGTGCGGCCGATCCGGTGGACGTAGTCCTCGGGATGGTGCGGCACGTCGAAATTGAGGACGTGGCTCACCGCCGGGATATCGAGGCCGCGGGCCGCCACGTCGCTCGCCACGAGCAGGGAGACGTCCCCGTTGCGGAAGCTGTCGAGGGCGGCCATGCGGGCGCGCTGGTCGAGGTCCCCGTGCAGGGCGGCGGCGCTGAAGCCGTGCCGCTGCAGGGAGCGGTGCAGCACGGCGACGTCCCGCTTGCGGTTGCAGAAGATGATTGCGTTCTTGAAGTCGGCGGCGTTGCGGATGATGCGCCGCAGGGCGTCGCGCTTCTCGTGCGGCTCGCGCCCGACCGCGACGAGGCGCTGCGTGATCGTCGCCGCGGCGGTGGCGGGCTTCGCCACCTCGACGCGCACGGGATTGTGAAGGAAGGCGTCGGCGAGGCGGGTGATCTCGGGCGGCATGGTCGCCGAGAAGAACAGCGTCTGCCGGGTGAACGGCACCAGCTTCACGATCCGCTCGATGTCGGGGATGAAGCCCATGTCGAGCATGCGGTCGGCCTCGTCGATGACGAGGAGCTCGACTCCGTTGAGCAGGAGCTTGCCGCGTTCGAAATGGTCGAGGAGGCGGCCGGGGGTCGCGATCAGGACGTCGACGCCCCGGGCGAGCTTGGCGTCCTGGTCGCCGAAGGAGACCCCGCCGATGATGAGGGCGACCGAGAGCCGGTGGTTGACCCCGTAGCGCTCGAAGCTCTCTTCCACCTGCGCCGCGAGCTCGCGGGTCGGCTCGAGGATGAGGGTGCGGGGCATGCGCGCCCGCGCCCGCCCGGTCTCGAGCAGTGTGAGCATCGGCAGGGTGAAGGCGGCGGTCTTGCCGGTGCCCGTCTGGGCGAGCCCGAGCACGTCGCGCCGCGCGAGCACGTGGGGAATGGCCTGCGCCTGGATCGGCGTGGGCTCGGTGTAGCCCGTGGCCGCGACGGCCTCGAGGACCTTCTCGCTCAGTCCGAGTTCTTTGAACGACATCCGGGAGTTTCGACTGTTCGGGGCGCCGGCTGCCCCGATTCCAACGGCAACGACCGGGCGAACGCATGGTTTCGCCCGTTCCTGGCGGAACGCCGTGCCCGGGGACCAATAGGGCCGGACCCGGGCTTGTCAATGCACAAACGCGGCAGAGGCCTTCAGCGCGGACGCGTGTCGACGCAGGGGTCGATCCGGAACTCGCCGAGCGAGCCGGTGATCAAAGGGTCCTTCACGCCCGAGACCTGGGCGGCGAGTTGGGACAGCCGCGCCCGATCCTCGGCTGCGCCCGACAACCAGTGGACGGCGAAGACCGACAAGACGGCGGTCGCGATCGCCGCCTTCACGGTGACGAAGAGGAGGGTGGGCCGGACCCGGCCGGAGAGGTGGAACACGGGATGCTCCGCGCGCTGATGTCTCCAGCTTCGTCGGCACGGTTAAGAAACCGTGTCGTTCTTGCCGCGAATGCCGCCATTTTCGGCCGCCCGCGCGATCCGGGGCGAAGAGCGTGGCGCTCGCGCCACAGACTCCGGCCGCCTGCGGGAGCGGGATTGTCGCGAGTAGAACGGGAGGACCGACCCCGACGCGAACCGAAACCGGGTGCGGGTCGGCCCGAACGACCGTTTCGCGTGGTTCTGGTAGGCGCCTTCAGCCGGAACTCCTGCGCAGCTCCATCGAGACCTCGCGCACGTCGGCCGATTGCGGCCGCACGGTCACGGTCTGCTTGTCGCCGGTCGTCGCCAGCACGAGGCCGGCGCTGAACGGGCCCGTCACCCGGGCCTCGATCCGGTCTCCCTCGGCGCGCCCGGCGACGTTGCCGCTGACGCTGCGGACCGTCTCGGTCCAAAGCCCCTCGATCGCGCCCGCCGCGTGGGTGTACTCGGCGTTGACCTCGAAGCGGTAGCTGGTGCTGGCGCAGCGCAGCGCCTGTCGGAGCTTCCCGCCCGCGTCCACCACGTCGTATTGAACCCGGCACCGGATCGGCTCCTGGGCGCCGCTCGCGAGGGTGACGGTCCCGTCCCCGGCCCAGAGCCCTCCGAGCCGCGCGAAGGGCCCCTCCGTCGCCGCGGCGGACGAGGCCGCGACGACGACAGCGAGGATGCCTGTCACGAGGGCGGATCCGCTTTTCCTGGGCATGCTCTTCTCACCGTTGAACCGACGGGAGAAATGCCGACGGGAACGGTCCGTTCCCGCGGACGACGCAATCCCGGCGCCCGCCCACGCGGGGCGAGACTCGGCGCAACGATTTCGGGCGGGGGGCGGTTGGCCTCGCGAC
>DATLFZ010000244.1:0-12705 GCA_035540795.1 Beijerinckiaceae bacterium
ACGCCCACCACCTTGAGCTTGTCGAGGAGCGGCAGGACGCCGGTGATCGGGATGGTGCCGAAATCCGCCTCCCCGTTCATGACCGCGATCAGGGTCGGGTTGCCGCCGCCGTAAGGAACGAGGTTGAACTTGGCGCCGGTCGCCTCGCCGAGGGCGAGGGTGCCGATCGAGGCCGGGTGCGGGATCCGGCTCGTGGCGACGTTGAGGGTGCGCTTCTTGCCCTCGTCGACGATCGCCTGAACGTCCTTCAGGGGCGAGCCCTGGCGCACGAACAGGCAGCTGTCGTCGATGTCCATCCGGCAGAAGTAGATGAAGTCCTTGGGGAAATCGATCTTCGGCTTCTGGATGGCGTACATGATCATCTCCGGCCCCATGTTGCCGAAGAGGAGCGTGTGGCCGTCCTTGGGCCGGCGGTGGACGAAGAGTTCGTAGCCGATCTGCCCGCCGGCGCCGGGGTGGAACGAGTACTCGAACGGCTGTCCGAGCAGCTTGCCCCAGGGCTCGTCGAAGGCCCGCGCCAGGCGCTCCGCCCCGCCGCCCTGCCCCGTCGGGATGACCACCTGGATCCGGCGCGCCGGGTAGGTCGCCTGGGCGAGGGCCGGGGCGCCGGCGACGAGGCCGGAGGCGGCGAGAGCGCCTCCGAGGAAGCCGCGGCGCGAGAGCGGAAGCTGGGTCATGGTTCTCTCCCTCGTTCGTTGTCGTTGGCGGGGCGCGGCGTCAGCCCCGGTAGACCGGATCGGGTTGGGCGAAGAACGCGGACAGGATGTGGAAGACGATGGCGTAGTTCTTCTGCTGGAAGCTCGCGTGCGAGATGCCCGGCATGACGGCGAACTGCTTGTCGGCGTTGGGCAGGCGCTTGAAGAACTCCAAAAGGTCGTCGAACCCGGCGATGCCGTCGTACTCGCCCCGCATGACGATGGTCGGCATGGTGAGCTTTTCCGGGTCGACCACCGGCAGGTTCTCGCACATGTCGACGTAGGTGCCGGTCGGGACCGAGTCGTCGAGGGCGAGGATGGCGTCGGCGAAGGCCTCGACCGCCGCGTCGTCGGCGGTGCCCGGATGGTCGCGGGTGAAGATCGAGCGCACGAAGGCGCGGTCGATGGGACGCCGGTTCGCGGCCTTGAACTGGGGCAGCTTCTTGCGCCGCTCGGCGAGCGTCGGGCTGCCCTCCCCGGTCCAAACCATGGCGTCGAGGGCGAGGCGCGCGACCCGGTCCGGATGGCGCTGCGCGAACAGGGCCGCCCGCAGCGCGCCGGACGAGATGCCGTAGACCAGGAACGGCCCGCAGCCGCGCTCCTTGAGGATGTAGTCGGTCGCCGCGGCGAGGTCGTCGGCGCCGTTGGAAATGTCGCAGTTGATGTCGCGATGCTTGCTGGAGCGGCCGTAGCCTTCCATGTCGACCGTCCAGGTGTCGTAGCCCCGGCGGGCGAACCAATCCATCACCGAGGAATCGGACCGCCCCGGGATCTGCAGGTCGAAGGTCGGCGTCGAGGCCATCGAGGAGCCGTGCACGAACAGGATCGTGCCCCGCTTGTCCCGCGGCGCGCCGACGTACTTCTCCCACAGGTACAGGCGCACCTCGCCCTTGTCGGTCCAGTGCTCGACCCCGGTGACCTTCTCCGGCTGCGCGGACATCCCTGCTCCTTGCGATGCGGTCGGCCGGGCCGCGGCGCGACGCGCCGTCGGCCGCCCGGCGGCGAACCAATGCGTCATTGGTGCCGGATTGACCGCCATTCCGCCGCTGCTGTCAAGCAGCTTGACAGGGGCGCTCCGGCGCGCTTAGTCGGACCAATCGAGGATTGGTCGAGACGCCGTGGCCGGCAGGACCGCGGGTGCGGAGGGAGGGGTCGATGAAGCGTCGGCGGCTGGGCGGACTGGAGGTCTCGGCGATCGGGCTCGGCTGCATGAGCATGACGCCGATCTACGGCGAGCCGAGCGAGCCGGAGGCGGTCGCCACCATCCACCGGGCGATCGAGCTCGGCATCGACCTGATCGACACCGCCGACGCCTACGGCTTCGGCGCGAACGAGGAGCTCGTCGGGCGGGCGCTGAAGGGCCGGCGCGACAAGGTCGTCCTGGCGACGAAGTTCGGCAACATCCGCCGCCCCGACGGCACCGCCGACGTGAACGGCAAGCCCGACTACGTGCCGCAGGCCTGCGAGGCGAGCCTGCGCCGCCTCGGCGTCGAGACGATCGACCTCTACTACCTGCACCGGGTCGACCCTTCCGTGCCGATCGAGGACACGGTCGGGGCCATGGCCCGGCTCGTCGAGCAGGGGAAGGTGCGCCACATCGGCCTCTCCGAGGCGGGGGTCGCCACCCTGCGGCGGGCGCACGCCGTCCATCCGATCACGGCCCTGCAATCGGAATACTCCCTGTGGACCCGCGAGCCGGAGGAGGCGCTCGTGCCGGCTTGCGCCGAGCTCGGCATCGGCTGGGTCGCCTATTCGCCCCTCGGGCGCGGCTTCCTCACCGGCACGGTCACGGACCTCGAGGCGCTCGGGCCGAAGGACCGGCGCCGCGACCTGCCGCGGTTCCAGGGCGACAACCTCCAGCAGAACCTGCGGCTCGTCGGCGTCCTGAAGGACCTCGCGGAGAAGGAAGGCTGCACGCCGGCGCAGCTCGCGCTGGCCTGGCTCCTCGCCCGGCGCGACTTCGTCGTGCCCCTGCCCGGCACGAAGCAGCGGCGCTGGCTCGAGGAGAACGCCGCGGCCGTGGCCCTCTCTCCGAAGCCGGAGACCCTTGACGCCCTCGACGAGACGTTCCGGCCAGGCGCGATCGTCGGCACCCGCTATCCGGCGGCGCAGATGAAGCGGGTCGGGATCTAGCGGCAGGCGATCGTGCGGCCCGGCGCGCCGTCCGCGGCCGGCGCGAAGGCGCCGGTCTGCGGATCCCGCACCAGCAGGATCCCGGTCGCGACCCCGAAATAGGCCCCGTGCAGGGCGAGGCGCCCCCGCTCCACAAGGATGCGCACGCAGGGGAAGGTCATCAGGTTGGCGAGGCTGTGCTCGATCGAGGCGAGTTCGAGCCGGGCCAGGTACGCGTCGAGGTCGCCCGAGCGCGGGCCGACCCGGGCGGCGGCCGGACCGATCAGGTTCATCCACTTGCCAATGAAGTCCCCCGGCGACAGGGGCGCCGCCTCGCCCGAGAAGGCGCGGATGCCGCCGCAGCGGGCGTGCCCGAGCACCACGATGTGCTTCACCCGCAGGGCCTGGACGGCGAATTCCAGCGCCGCGCTGGTGCCGTGATAGGTCCCCTCCGTCTCGTAGGGCGGCACGAGGTTCGCCACGTTGCGCACGACGAACAGCTCGCCCGGGCTCGCATCGAAGATCACCTCCGGCGAGACCCGGGAATCGCAGCAGCCGACGACCATGATCTCCGGCGCCTGGCCGCGCTCGGCGAGTTCCTCGTAGCGTCGCCGCTCCCGGGGAAAGCTGCCGTCGAGGAACGAGCGGTAGCCCGCCCGCAGCCGCTCCGGAAAAGATGCGCTCATGGCTCTAGCCCCATCGGCGGGGCGGGGTAGGCCTTCGCCGCGCTCCTGTCCAGAGCACCTCGGGGCCGGGCCGCGACGCCCGGGAGGCCGCGGCGTCCCGTCCCGACGGGTTGTGATCCGGGGTTCGAATCCCCATCTGCCGGGGGCGTCGCGGGGCGTGGGCCCCGACGCGATTCGAGCCACGATCGATGACGTTCGCGCGGCATACCGGCACGACCAGGGCCTCTTGGGCCCGCGTGCCCGCGCGCGAGCAATCGTTCGGCTCGCCCCCGCTCCGACCGGCCTGAAATCCGCGCCGGAGCCACCCTGGTTCCGGCAGGCCCGCCCCTTCCCGGAATCGACCTTCAGAGGAACCGACGGGCCGCCCCGTCGAAGAACGAGGCTATCGTGACCTACGGCCCCTGGACGCCGGAACTCGACGCCGCCCTGCGGCGCCTGCTGCTCGAGCGCGGCATGACCGCCCGCGAGGCCGGGCGCGCGCTCGGCCGCACCGCCGGCGCCTGCAACCTTCGCGCGAAGAAGCTCGGCATCTGCCGCCTCAAGCGCCAGGACTGGTCCGCGGCGGAGGCGCAGGCCCTGCGCCGCCTGTTCGAGACCACCACCCTGTCGACCCGCGCCATGGGCGAGCGGCTGAACCGCACGGAGCATTCCGTGCGCTGGAAGCTCGAGCAGCTCGGGCTCCACCGCGGCCGCGACCTGTGGTCCGAGGAGCAGGTGGCGACCCTCGCCCGCATGCGGCGCGCCGGCGCCTCCTACGACGAGATCGCCGCTTCGGTCGGCCGGGGCGTCGGCAGCGTCGCCGAGAAGGCGCGCGCGCTCGGGCTCGGCGAATGCCCGCGCCGGCCCTGGAGCGAGGCCGATCTCGCCGCCCTGCGGGCGGCCATCGCGGCGGGGGAGACCGCCGAGGCCTTCGCCGCGCGCAGCGATCGCACCGCCGGGGCGGCGATCCGGCGCGCCTACGCCATCGGCATGCCTTTTCCCACCGAGGGGCGGCACAAGCCCTGGAGCGCGGCGGACGACGCCGTCCTGCGCGGCGTCTTCGCCGAGGCCCGGCCCGAGCCCGTGAAGCGCGCCGCGGCGGCCCTCGGCCGGCCCCTGCGCGGGGTGCGGCTGCGGGCGCGCAAGCTCGGCCTCGTCGAGGCCCGTGCGCCGCGGCGGCTCGCGGAAGCGGATCGCGCCCGCATCGTCGCCCTCGCCCGCGCCGGCGTGCCGATCACCAAGGCGGCCCGGGAGGTCGGGCGCGACGTGCGCACGGTGAAGCAGGTCGCGGCCGCGGCCGGTCTCGCCTTCGCGGCCGAGCCCCGCCGGCCGGCCGCCGCGCCGGCGGAGGAGGCGGAGAGCCTCGCCCGCGAGGCACGGCGCCGGGAGCGCGCGCGGCAGGCGGCCGAGGAGCGGGCCGCCGCGGCGGAGCGCCGGTCCGCGGCGCGGCGCGAGGCCGCCCGGCTCGCCGCAGCGGCGCGGGCCGAGGCCCGGTCGCGCGAACGCGAGGCCGCCCGGCAGGCGGTCGCCACGAAGGCCGCTCCGGCCCCGGTACCACCGGCTCCCGTGCCGCCGGCCCGTCCGGCCCGGCCGAAGCCGAACCTCGTCTCCGGCTTCTTCGGCCGGCGCCCGGCCGGTCCGGCGCGGGAGAGCGCGCTCGCCATCAAGGCCGAGACGCAGGACGCGGTCGCCCGCTTCCTCGCCGAGCGCGGGGTCACCCGGGAGCGGCTCGACCCGGCCGAGGCGGTGGTGCGGCGCCTGCGCCTGCGCGGCTACACGGTCGTCAGCCGCGGCGAGGGTTTTTTGGTCGACGGCCGCATCCATCTCGGCAGCCTCGGCGACCTCGTCGACTTCGCCCGCAAGCGCGCCGTCGCCCTGCCCGAGCTGCCGCAGGCGGCCGAATAGGGCGGGCGCCCCTCCCCCGTCATCCTCGGGCGCCGCGAAGCGGCGACCCGAGGGCCGCGGCCCGAAAAGGGCTCCCCGGCGCCTCCGGCGACCGATCCTCGGCTCCGCGCCCCTTCGGGACCGGCCGAGGATGACGGCTCCCTCACCGCCAGAAGGGCTGCGCCTCATCGAAACGGCGGAACGCGGCGACGGCGCCGTCGAGGGCCTCGTCGAACCGCTCCTGCCGCCTGCGGGCGACGCGGCCGCCCGCGTTCCCCTCCGCCTCCGCGAGTTGCCCGCCGACGGCGAGGTCGTTCAGGGCCCCGAGCTGCTCCTGGAGCGCCTCGAGGGCGCCCACGAAGGCCTTGCGCCGCTTCGTCCGGCCGCCCCCGCGATAGAGCGAGCCGAAGAACTCGGCCGCGTAGCGCAGCTTCTTGACCGCGATGCGCAGCCGGTGCCGGGCCTCGTCGTCGAGGGCCGCGAGGTTTGCCCCGCGCCGGCGGATGCGCCGGCGGCGGCGGCGCAACGCCTCCCGGGCGAAGGCCCGCGCCGGCGCGTCCCGCAGCGGGTGGTCCGCCGCGAGCCAGGGCCCCGCCTCGACCCAGGCGACGAGGTCGAGGAGGAGGTGCCGGAAGCGGTCCGAGGCGAGCGCCGCTCGCGCGGTGGCGTAGGCCTCGTCCCGCCGCGCCGCGACGGACGCGATCTCGTCCGAAAGCGCCGGGTCCCGCCCCTCCTCGTGCAACGGCGCGAGGGTGCCTGCGAGGTAGACGTCGAGATCGCGGGCCTCGCCGAGGCTGTCGGCGAGCCATTTCAGTTCGCGTGCCAGCGCTGGGCGGCTCTCGTCGTCGAGGACGGGCCGGAACAGGGACAGGGCGGCGCGCAGCCGGCGCAGCGCCACGCGCATCTGGTGGACCGCGTCCGGATCCTGCCGGGCCCGCAGCACCGGTTCGTTGACGAGGAGATGGTGGAGGCACGCGCGGGCGATCGCCCGAAAGGCCTGCGCCACCGTGGCCTCGCGGGGAAGTTCGACCGGGGCCGCCTTGCGCACGGCCGGCCCCTCCTCGCCGAGCCGGTAGCCCCGCTCGGACTTGGTCAGCAGCCCCGGCCGGAGCGGCGCGACGCCGTCGAGGTCGCGGGCGAGGCCGAACAGGTCGGCGGGGTCGCCCGCCGCGAGCTCGAGCTCGAGTTCGCAGATCGGCGCCGGCGCGCCCCCCTGCGGCGGCGCCACCTCGCCGAGGTCGAGCACCGCCTCGACCCGGCTGTCGCCGTGGCGCAGGGGCGCGGTCATCCGCTCGACCCGGACCTCGAAGGCCGGCCGCAGGGCATCGACCACGGCCGGGTCCTGGAACGGGGCGAGACCGGTCCGCCGGGCCGCCTCGAGGTCGGGCGCCTCCCCGTCGACCTCGTTCTCCCATTCGGCGCGGTCGAAGAGCCCGGCGCTCGCCCCATCGGCGGCCTTGATCGTCTGCACGAGGCGACGCCCGTGCCGCCGCAGCCGCAGCGCGATGCCGGCCCGGCGCAGGGCCTGGTCGTCGGTGTCGAAATAGGTGGCACGAAGCCGCTCCGTGGCGACCGGCCCGGCGGCGCGCCCGCGCAATTCCTTTTTCAGCCGCGCACGGGCGGAGGCGTCGAGCTCGAGCTTGAGCTCGACCTCGCGCGGGCGGGGATCGTCCAGCGGTCGGTCCATGGGCACCTCGGCCGGCACTGTCGCCAATGGGATTGTCACAAACAATGGGGAGGCCGTTGTGGTAGCGGGGGACCGGGGGTCGCGGTAACCGGATGAATGACGCCCTTACCTGAAGGGCGTCCTCGCCCGGAGCCGGAGGCGGAGAGCCGAGGTCCGGCCGCCGAAGAACGGGCCGGCTTGCGGGCGGGGGTGAAGGCGCCCCGTTTGGAAACCCGGTCCTCGGGTCGCGGCGGAGGCGCGCCCGAGGATGACGACGTGAAGAGGAGCGAACCGATGGCCCTGCACTTCACCCCTGCCGAGTTCGACCGGCGCCGGCGCGCGCTCCTGTCCGCCATGCGGGAGGCGCGGCTCGACGGGGTGCTGCTGTTCCAGCAGGAATCCATGTACTGGCTCACCGGCTACGACACCTTCGGGTTCTGCTTCTTCCAGTGTCTGGTGGTCACCGCCGACGGGCGCATGGCGCTGCTGACCCGTTCGGCCGACCTGCGCCAGGCGCGGCACACCTCCAACATCCCCGAGGTGCGGGTGTGGAAGGACGCGGCCGACGCGAACCCGGCCCTCGACCTGAAGGCGCTCGCGGCCGATCTCGGCCTCGCCGGCCGCCGGCTCGGGGTCGAGTACGAGAGCTACGGCCTCGTCGCCGCGAACGGGAAGAAGCTCGACGCCGCCTTCGACGGCTTCGCGCCGCTCGCGGACGCCTCGCACCTCGTCACCCGCCTGCGGGCGGTGAAGTCGGCGGAGGAGATCGCGCATGTGCGCCGCGCCGCCGAACTCGCCGACGAGGCCGACGCGGCGGCGCTCGCGGCGATCGGCCCGGGCGCCGACGAGGGCGACGTCCTCGCCGCCCAGCACGCGGCGATCTTCGCCGGCGGCGGCGACTATCCGGGCAACGAGTTCATCCTGAATTCCGGCCCCGACGCCCTCCTCTGCCGCTACAAGGCCGGCCGGCGCCGCCTCGACGCGCAGGACCAGGTCACCCTCGAATTCGCCGGCGTGTTCCGGCACTACCACGCCGCCGTCATGCGCACCGTCCCGGTGGGGGAGCCGCGGGCGCGGCATCTCGACTACCACCGCGCCGCCCGGGAGGCGCTGCTCGCCTGCGAGGCCGAGCTGCGCCCGGGCCGCACCGCCGGGGACGTGTTCGCCGCGCATGCCCGCGTCTTCAGCGAGCACGGGCTGTCGGAACACCGGCTCAACGCCTGCGGCTATTCGCTCGGGGCCAAGTTCACCCCGTCCTGGATGGACTGGCCGATGTTCTACGAGGGCAATCCGTGGCCGATCGAGCCCGGCATGGTGATGTTCGCCCACATGATCCTCATGGATTCCGAGACCGGGACGGCGATGACGCTGGGGCGCACCTCCCTCGTCGGCGCGCAGGGGGCGGAGGCGCTCACGCTGCCGAACCTCGACCTCGTGTGCCGGTAGGGCGCCGCTCCGCTCGGTAATCCCCCGGATGGCGGGCCCGGCCCCGCCGGGGTAGGGAAGGGTTCCGCGACGAGCCCCCCGATCGGAGCGAGCCGTTGAGACTGCGCCGCGTCCTCTTCGCCCTGCTGATCCTCGCCGGCCTCGGCGCCGGGGCGGCGTGGGTGCTGCGCCCGCCGGTCGTGACGACGGCGACCGTCGCCCGCGGGCCGGTCGCGGAGGTCGTCTACGCCACCGGCGTCGTGGAGCCGCTGCGCTGGGCCAAGGTCGTGCCGATGCAGCGCAAGCGCGTCGTCGAATTGTGCCAGTGCGAGGGCGAGTCCGTCGTCAAGGGCCAGGTGCTCGCCCGGCAGGACGACGGCGAGGAGCAGGCGACCCTCAAGGAGCTCGAGGCCCGCCGCTTCCACGTGGAGCGGGACTACAAGCGCATGTCGAGCCTGCTCGACCGGGGCACGATCACGCCGCAGGCCTTCGACCAGATCGCGACCCAGCTCAAGGAGGTGGAGGCGCGCATCCTGGCGCAGAAGGAGCGTCTCGAGAGCCTCGTCCTGCGCTCGCCCATGGACGGGATCGTGCTGCGCCGCGACGGCCAGGTCGGCGAGATCGCCGGCCAGACCGAGGTCCTGTTCTGGGTCGGCCAGCCGAAACCCCTGCGGGTGGTCGCCGAGGTCAACGAGGAGGACATCCCCCGGGTCGAGAGCGGCCAGAAGGTGCTCTTGCGCAACGAGGGCTTTCCGGCGGGCGGCCTCGTCGGCGCCGTGGCCGAGATCACGCCGAAGGGCGATCCGGTCGCCAAGACCTTCCGCACCTACCTCGAACTGCCGGAGGATTCGCCCCTGCGCATCGGCATGACGGTCGAGGCGAACGTGGTGGTGCGCGAGAAGGCCGACGTGCTGCTGGTGCCGGCGGAGGCGGTCGCCGGCGGCACCGTCTACGTGGTCGACGGCGAGCAGGTCCGCCCGGTGCCGGTGGAGGTCGGCGTGCGCGGCACCCGGCTCGTGGAGGTCCGCGGCGCCGTCCAGGAAGGCTTTCGGGTGCTCTCCCCGGCCCGGCCGGACCTCAGGGCCGGCGCGCGGGTGCGCACCCGATGAGCCTCGTCCTCGACATCGCCTGGACGCACGTGCGGGCACGGGCGCGCCAGACCTTCGTCGGCATCTTCGGCGTCGCCGTCGGGGTCGGCTTCTCGGTCATGATGGCGTCCCTGATGGAGGGCTCGCAGCGCGACTTCATCCGCCAGCTCGTCGACGCGCTGCCCCACATCACCGTCACCGACGACCGGCGGTCGCCGCCGGTGCAGCCGGCCGAGGAGGCCTACGCGGCCGCCCAGATCTCCGGGCTCACCACCGAGCAGCGCCGCCGCGGCATCAAGAACCCGTACGCCATCATCGCCTCCCTCGAGGGCTGGGTGCCGGGCGCGGTCGCGCCCTCGGTCAAGTCCACGGTGCTGATCCGCGTGGCGGGGCGCGATTTCGGCGCCACCCTGACCGGGATCGACCCCCGCCGCGAGCCGCGGGTGTCCCAGCTCGCCCGGCAGCTGCGCCAGGGCACCCTCGAGGACCTCTACAAGGCCTCGAACGCTGTCATCCTCGGCAGCGGCCTCGCCGAGAAGATCGGGGCGCGGGTCGGCAACACCATCGCCATGGCCTCGGGCCAGGGACGCCCGATCGCGGCGACGGTGGTCGGCATCTTCCATTCCGGCGTGCGCCAGATGGACGAGACGCAGGCCTACGCCCTCGTGCGCACCGGACAGGTCCTCGCCGGCCAGACCGGGCTCGTCAACGAGCTGCGCGTGCGCGTCACCGACGTGCTCGGCGCCCGCGAGGTGGCGCAGCGCATCGAGACGCAGACCGGCTACAAGTCGGTCTCCTGGCAGGAGGCCAACGAGGACCTGCTCTCCGCCTTCACCATCCGAAACTTCATCATGTACACGGTGGTCGGGGCGATCCTGCTCGTCGCCTCGTTCGGCACCTACAACATCATCTCGACGATCACGCACGAGAAGACCCGCGACATCGCCATCATGAAGTCGCTCGGCCTCAAGGAGCGCACGGTGCGGCGCATCTTCGTGCTCGAGGCGCTGATGATCGGCGCCGCCGGCATGGTGCTCGGCTGGGGGCTCGGCTACGTCATGTGCCTCGGCCTCGCGCAGGTCGAGTTCAAGAACCCCTTCGGCGACGCCACGCGCCTGCCGCTCTACTACGCGCCCCTACACTACGCGATCGCCGGCGCGATCGCCCTGACGGCCTCCCTGCTCGCGGCCTATTTCCCGGCCCGCAAGGCCGCCCGGGTCCACCCGGTCGAGATCATCCGGGGCGCCTCGTGACCACCCCGATCGTGATGGCGAACCGGGTCACGCGCACCCTGTCGGGCGAGATCCCGACGACGCTCGTCAGCGACGTCGACCTCGCCGTGGCGCCGGGCGAGTTCCTCGCCATCACGGGTCCGTCCGGTTCGGGGAAGTCGTCGCTGCTCTACCTGCTGGGGCTCCTCGACGTGCCGAGCGCGGGCGACGTCGTCATCGACGGCCGCGCCACCGCGGAGCTGACCGAGGACGAGCGCGCGGCCCTGCGGCTCTCGACCCTCGGCTTCGTCTTCCAGTTCCACTTCCTGCTGCCGGAGTTCTCCGCCCTCGACAACGTGACCCTGCCGATGCGGGCGCTCGGCCGCCTCTCGGACGCGGAGATGCGCGAGAAGGGGATGGGCCTCCTCTCCGCGCTCGGGCTCGAGGCGCATGCCCGCAAGCGCCCGGACCAGATGTCCGGCGGTCAGCGCCAGCGGGTGGCGATCGCCCGCGCCCTCGCCAACGATCCCAAGGTGGTGCTCGCGGACGAGCCGACCGGCAACCTCGACACCGCCTCGACCCAGCAGGTGTTCGCGATCCTGCGCGGCCTCGCCGACGAGGCGCGCACCATCGTCATCGTCACCCACGACCCGGGCCTCGCCGCCCGGGCCGACCGGCGAATCCACGTGGTCGACGGCCGCATCGCCGAGGAGACGCGCCGCGCGCCGGCGCCTCAGGCCCGCGCGGCGGAGCGGCCGTAGACGACGTCCGCCCGCTCCTCGAAGGCGTCGGCGAACTTGCGGAAGGCGCGGTCGAACATCGACCCCATCAGAAGCCCCAGGGCGAAGCTCTTGAACTCGTAGGTGATGAAGAACTCGACCTGGCAGCCGACCGGGTCGGGGCGGAAATCCCAGCGGTTTTCCAGATACTTGAACGGCCCGTCCACGTACTCGACGGTGATGCGCAGGCGCGTTCGGTCGAGGGTGACTCGGGTGGTGAAGCTCTCGCTGATCTTCTTGTAGCCGACCCGCATCTC
Source organism: Beijerinckiaceae bacterium (assembly GCA_035540795.1). Lineage (GTDB taxonomy): Bacteria > Pseudomonadota > Alphaproteobacteria > Rhizobiales > Beijerinckiaceae > JAJKJG01. Next base: position 11,783 of record DATLFZ010000244.1, read on the forward strand.
GGCGACGAGGGTCTCGACCCCCTCCCCGCTCTCCGCGCGCCGGCGCACCCGCAGGTCCTCGCACAGGGGCAGGAACTCGGGGTAGCGCTCCACGTCCGCCACGAGGTCGAACATCTGGATGGGGCCGTGGCGGACCCGCCGCGTGGTGCGGAAGGTCGGCATCAGCGCCCGAGCCGGGCCGCCTTGAGCCGGGCGAAGTCCTCGCCCGCATGGTGGGAGGAGCGCGTCAGCGGCGTCGCCGAGACGAGCGCGAAGCCCTTGGCGTAGGCGGTGGTCTCGTACGCCTTGAACTCCTCCGGCGGCACGAAGCGAACCACCGGGTGGTGCTTGCGCGAGGGCTGCAGGTACTGGCCGATGGTCAGGAAATCGACCTCCGCCGAGCGCAGGTCGTCCATGAGCTGGAGCACCTCGGTCCGCTCCTCGCCGAGGCCGACCATGATGCCGGACTTCGTGAAGATCGCGGGATCGAGCTCCTTCGCCCGCTGCAGCAGGCGGATCGAGTGGAAGTAGCGGGCCCCGGGCCGCACCGCGAGGTACTTCGAAGGCACCGTCTCGAGGTTGTGGTTGAACACGTCCGGCCGCGCCGCGATCACCGTCTCGAGGGCGCCGTCCTTGCGCAGGAAGTCGGGGGTGAGCACCTCGATCGTGGTCGCGGGCGAGCGGGCGCGGATCGCGGCGATCGTCTGCGCGAAATGCAGCGCACCGCCGTCGGCGAGGTCGTCCCGGTCGACCGAGGTGACGACCACGTGGGCGAGGCCGAGCTTTTCCACCGCCTGCGCCACCCGCTCCGGCTCGTCCGGATCGAGGGGAGCCGGCAGGCCGGTCTTGACGTTGCAGAAGGCGCAGGCGCGGGTGCACGTGTCGCCCATGATCATGAACGTGGCGTGCTTCTTCTCCCAGCACTCGCCGATGTTGGGGCAGCC
>DATLFZ010000245.1:0-7934 GCA_035540795.1 Beijerinckiaceae bacterium
TTCTTGGTCTCATCGCGCCCGCGAAGCCGGAGGATACCGGCAACCGATCGGAGGAGAGCCCATGGCCGTCACGTTCCACCACACCCGCAGGGGCGCCTTCCAGGAGCGTGAGGACCGCTGGACCTTGACCACGCGGGGGGATGGCGGCGCCGTCGTCGAGCACGTCTGGTCGCATTTCAACGCCTATACCCGGCAGCCCGACGCCGGCTCGGCCACCTTCGGCGTCGAGGAATTTTTGGCCGGCGCCCACAATTCCGAAGCCAAGGCGCGCCTACGCGAGCACCTCGCCAAGGAAGGGCGCGCGAAAGGCAAGACACCGGGTCGGAGACGCGCGGCGGCGTAGACGTCGACCACCGGCCGCGGCGCGCGCGACATCCCATCGCCGAGGTGGGAGCGGTCGACGGTCCGAGGATGGCGGTGCGGGGCGCGGAAGCGTCCCCTCTCCCCGCTTGCGGGGAGAGGGTCAGGGTGAGGGGCCGGGTGAGCCCACGCGCCCTCTCCGGCCCCGTTCCTTCCCTCACCCGGTCGGCGCTGCCGCGCCGACTCGACCTCTCCCCGTCGGGGAGAGGTTTGGCGCGTTCCCTCTCCCCGCTCGCGGGGAGAGGGTCAGGGTGAGGGGCCGGGTGAGGACGCGCCGCCCTTTCGCGTTTCTGGCACTTCGACTCCCTCAGGTCGCGGCCGCGCGACCTCCCTAGTCGGGAGAGGCGGCGCGGGTCGGCCAGACGGAGGCGGGGACGAAGACCTCGCCGGCCATGAGCTTGCGGGCCGTGCGGATGACGCCGCCGCCGATCACGGTGAGGTCGGCGCCCCGGCCCTTCGTGGTGAGCGCCACCTCGAACACGCCGGAGGGGTGCTCGACCACCATCTCCCGGTCGTCCCCGGGAGGGCGGGCGGCGAGGCCGTCGGCGACGGAGCCTTCGAGCGCGGCGCAGGTCGACACGCAGATGGCGCCGGTGACCGCGTGCGCCGCATGGGTCTTGTGGGGCACGAAGTAGCGCGAGGTGACGGCGCCGCCGTGGCGGGGGGCCGCCAGGATCGCCGCCTTGGGGATGACCTTGTCGGCGACGTCGCCGAGGCCCATGCGCCGCCCCGCCTCCCGGCGCAGGGCCTCGAGCCGGGCGAAGAAGGCGCGATCCGCGTTGAGCTCGACGGGCGTCTCGTAGCCGGTCTTGCCGAGATCGGCGGCGCGGAAGATCACCATCGGCATGGCGACGTCGATGATCGTCGCCTCGACCCCGTCGATCGCGTCGCGCGCGTTGCCGGTCGGCAGGAGCTTTCCGGTCTTCGTGCCGACAATGTCCATGAAGTTGAGGCGGATCGGCGCGGCGGTGCCCGGCACCCCGTCGATCGCCGTGTCGCCGTCGTAGACGACCTCGCCGCCGCTCGTGCGGATCAGCGCCTCGATGCGGCTGTCCGTGTTGACGTTGTGGATGACGATGCGGGTCTCGCCCTCCTGCGCCCGCACCATGCCGCGCTCGATGGCGAAGGGCCCGACCCCGGCCAGCATGTTGCCGCAGGAGGGCGCCGTGTCGACGAGGGCCTGGTCGACCGAGACCTGCGCGAAGAAGTAGTCGACGTCGACCCCGGGCCGGCGCGAAGGGCCGACCATGGCGACCTTGCTGGTCAGCGTGTCGGCCCCGCCGAGCCCGTCGATCTGACGCGCGTCCGGCGAGCCCATGGCGGCGAGCAGCACCGCGTCGCGGACCGCCGGGTCCTCCGGCAGGTCGGACAGGCGGAAATACGGGCCCTTCGAGGTGCCCCCGCGCATCAGGATGCAGGGGATCGGGATCTGTCGCATGGGGTCCTCGTGGCTCCTCGGTCAGCGCAGCGGCCAGGGCAGGTCGAGATAGGCCTGCAACACCCCGCCGGGGAAGACGAGATTGAGGAAGTGGGCCAGCGTCAGGATGAAGGCCGCCGCCGCCGCCGTGAGCACGGCCACGTGCGGCCACGGGCTCTTCGCCACGATGCGCAGGAAGGCGACGAAGAACAGGATCAGCGCGGCGAAGAAGCCGACGAGGGCGACGGTGGCGACGAACGCGGCGAACCAGCCGAGATAGAGCCATGGCCCGCTCGTGACGGTGCGGTCGACGCCGGTCTCGGCGTCGAAATTGGCGCTGCTCGCGACGTTGCCGGTGACGAGGGGATAGAGCACGGCCAGCGTCGCGACGATGCCGACGACGCCGATGCTGGTCGGGAAGACCGCCGCCAGGAACGAGTTCTGGATGCCCTCGTAGAAGGTGAAGACGAAGGCGGCGAGCACGAGGAGCGTGAAGGCGATCTGCGGCCACAGCACCGTCGCGCGGGCCGTGTCGCCGCTGCCCTCCGTCTGCACGACGCTGCCGCCCTTCGCCCCGCGCAGGCCGAAATAGAGCGACACCACCGTGATGGCGAAGATGATCAGCACCAGCGGCCGGGTGAGGAAGTTCCAGCCGGCGAACTGGACCGCCTGGTAGAGGTAGCGCTCGCCCTGCAGCGCCAGCACGAAGCCGATCAGGAACGCGGGCCGCGGCCAGCCGAAGCGGCGCAGAAGGATGCCGACCACGCCGACGCCGAGGAGCGCCAGGAGATCGTAGAGCGAGCGCGTCGCCTGGAAGGCGGCGAACGAGATCACCATGATCATGAACGGCGCGATGAGCGCGTAGCGCACGGTGGTGAGCCGGGCGATGCCGGGGGCCAGCACGATGCACAGGAAGGTGCCGAGCACGTTGGCGAGCGCCAGCGACCACACGATGGTGTAGGTGACGCCGAGATTGCGGTCGGCCATGGCCGGCCCCGGCTGCAGCCCGAGCAGGATCAGGCCGGCGAGGAAGATCGCCATGGACCCGGAGCCCGGGATGCCGAACAGGAGCGTCGGCAGGAGGGCCCCGCCCTCCTTGGCGTTGTTGGCCGATTCCGGGGCGATCACCCCGCGGATGTCGCCCTTGCCGAACTGCGACTTGTCCCGGCTCGTCTGGACCACGTGGCCGTAGGCGATCCAGTCGACGACGCTGCCGCCGAGGCCGGGGATCGCCCCGATGATGGCGCCGAGCCCGGAGCAGCGCAGCGACAGCCACAGGTGCCTAAAAGTGTCGCGGACCCCGTCGATCCAGCCGCGGCCGAGCTTGGCGGCCTCGGAGATCGCGGAGCCGCCGCGCAGGAGATCGACGATCTCCGGCAGGGCGAAGACGCCGAGCGCCACGATGACCAGCGGGATGCCGTCCATCAGGTAGAGGGTGCCGAACTCCATCCGGTACTCGCCGGTGGCCGGGGCGGCGCCGATCGAGCCGAAGGCGAGGCCGAGGGCGGCGGCGGCCACCCCCTTCCACAGGTTGGAGCCGGCGAGCACGCCGACCATCGACAGGCCGAAGATGGTCAGCATGAACAGTTCGGCCGAGCTGAAGCTGAGGATCAGCGGCCGGGCGATCAGCACGAAGGCGGTCAGGATCAGCGCCCCGAACACCCCGCCGATGAGGGACGCGGCGAAGGCGGCGCTGAGCGCGCGGGCGGCCTCGCCCTTCTTGGCCAGGGGGAAGCCGTCGAGCACCGTCGCCTGCGAGGCGCTCGAGCCCGGGATGCCCATCAGCACCGAGGTGAAGGTGTCCGACGTCGGGATGATGGCGACGAGCCCGATCAGCATGGCGAGCGCGCTCGTCTGGTCCATGCCGTAGATGAAGGGCAGGAGCAGCGACAGGCCGGCGATGCCGCCGAGGCCCGGCAGGATGCCGACCAGGAGCCCGATGGTGACGCCGAGCGACAGGAAGAAGAAGTGCGTCGGCGTCAGCAGGTTCGCGAGCGCGTCGAAGAGGGCGGCGGTCATGGCGGGGAGCCGGGAGCTGGAGGGGCGACGCCGCACGAGGCCGCCGCCCGGAGGCGGCGGCCGGGGACCCGAAGGTCAGAATTTCACGTTGTGATTGTCCTGGAGGTACTTGCGCACCCAGGCGCGGGCGTCCGGATCGATGGTGGTCGCGACCTTGTAGAGCTGCTCGATCTCCGGGCCGGTCGCCTGCTTGTAGTCGCCGAGAACGTCCTCCTTCTTGGCCTGCAGCTCCGGATCGGCGACCGCGTCGGCGAAGGCCTTGCGGTAGGCGGCGACGATGTTCTGCGGCGTGCCCTTCTGCAGCATGGCCGGCTTCTGCGCCGCGAAGCCCGAGCCGAAGAAGGCGAGGTAGGCGTTGAACGCCGTCCCTTCCGGCTTCTTGCCATGCATCATCTGGTAGGCCTCGACGAAGTGCGGCAGGTCGGGGAAGGTCGGGTCCCGGGCGACGTTGCCGGCGTCGTCGAACACGCCCCAGGAGAAGAGCGGCACCACGTCGCCCTTCTGCACCATCGGCACGACCTGGGTCAGGTAGGCCGACGAGGTCTGGTAGTCGATCGTCGCCTCGCCGCGCTCGAGGGCGAGGCGGCCCTCGCCGCGCCCGCGCATGCCGAAGACGTGGCGCACCTTGAGGCCGAGCACCTCGAAGGCGAGCATGGGCACGAGGTCGAGGGAGGTGGCGCCCTGGCTGGCATAGACCAGCTCCTGGCCCTTGACCTTGCCGAGCTCGGAGGCGTCCTTCACCCCGAACTTCGCCGGCAGGTAGGCGACGCCGCCCGTCGGCGAGACGATGACCGGGATGAGGTCGCGGTACTCGTAGCGGACCCGCGGGTCGCCGAGAAGGTACGGGAACTGGGTCGAGCCCGAGGTGCCGATGAAGCTCAGCCCGTCGGGCCGCGCGCGGGCGACGAACTCGTTGGTGCCGGTGATCGAGCCGCCACCCGGGACGTTGCGGATGATCACGTTCGGCTTGCCCGGCAGGTACTTGGACAGGTAGGGCGCGAAGAAGCGGGCCCACACGTCGCTGCCGCCGCCCTCGGCGAACGGGATCACCCACTCGATCGTGCGGCCGGCGAAGTTCGGCGCGGCCTGCGCCAGGGCCTGCGACCCGGCGCCGGTCAGCGCCGCGCCCGCCGCGGCGGCGCCGGTGAGAAAGGATCGGCGGTCGATCGTCATGGGCTCTCCTCCTGATCGTTGTGCTCGCGCCGAAGCGCCCGGGCAGGCGCCCGGACCGGGCTTCTCGGAATTCTAGAGGCCGGTCGGAGGGGAGTAAAGGAAGGCGCGCCCGGGCCCCGGCCTAGCCGGCCGCGGCGCGGCCCTTCGCTCCCGCGGGCGCCTCGCGCTTCTGGTAGTCCTTCACGTCCGAGAAGCGGATGTCGGGCCAGCGGTCCTGCTCGTACTTGAGCGAGAAGGGGCTCGCCGCCATGAAGACCGGGGCGCCGTCGAGATCGGCCGCCATGGCCGAGCCGTGCGCGGCGACGAAGCGGTCGAGCTCGGCCCGGTCGTCCGCGGCGATCCAGCGGCAGAGTGCGAAGCGGGTCGTCTCGTAGTCGATCGGCAGGCCGTACTCGGCGAGGAGCCGCTCCTTCAGCACGTCGAGCTGGAGCGCGCCCACGACTCCGACGATCGCCGCCGACCCGTCGTGCGGCAGGAAGAGCTGGACCACGCCCTCCTCGGCCATCTGCTGGAGCGCCTCGCGCAGCTTCTTCGCCTTCATGGCGTCGGTCAGCTTGATCCGGCGCAGGATCTCGGGGGCGAAGCTCGGCACGCCGCGGAAGACGAGGTCCTCGCCCTCGGTGAGGGTGTCGCCGATCCGGAGCGTGCCGTGGTTCGGGATGCCGACCACGTCGCCCGCATAGGCCTCGTCGGCGATGGCCCGGTCGCGGGCGAAGAAGAACTGCGGCGCGTTGAGGGGGATCGGCTTGCCGGTGCGCACGAGCTTCGCCTTCATGCCCCGGGTGAGCCGCCCCGAGCAGACCCGCATGAAGGCGATGCGGTCCCGGTGGTTCGGATCCATGTTGGCCTGGATCTTGAACACGAAGCCGGTCATGCGGTTCTCGTTCGCGGCGACCGTGCGCAGGTCCGCGTCCTGCGCCCGCGGCGGCGGCGCGAAGGCCGCGAGGGCGTCGATGAGGTCGCGGACCCCGAAGTTCTTGAGCGCGCTCCCGAAGAACACGGGCGTCAGGTGCCCTTCGCGGAAGGCGGCGAGGTCGAACGGCCGGCAGGCCTCGCGGGCGAGCGCGATCTCCTCGCGCCACGGCCCGACCTCGTCCGCCGGAAGCAGGGCCGCCACGGCCGGGTCGTCGGGCCCGCTCGTCGGAAGCGCCGCCTCGTCGGCGTCGAGCCGGCGGACCTGGTTCGAGCGCAGGTCGAAGGTGCCGGCGAAGCTCTTCCCCCGCCCGATCGGCCAGTTCACCGGCGCGGTGTCGAGGGCCAGCGTCTTCTCGATCTCGTCGAGGAGGTCGAACGGGTCCCGGCTCTCCCGGTCGAGCTTGTTGACGAAGGTGACGATCGGGATGTCCCGCAGCCGGCACACCTCGAACAGTTTTCGCGTGCGGGCCTCGATGCCCTTCGCCGCATCGATGACCATGATCGCGGAATCGACCGCGGTGAGCGTGCGGTAGGTGTCCTCGGAGAAGTCCTCGTGGCCCGGGGTGTCGAGGAGGTTGAAGACGCAGTCGCCGTATTCGAAGGTCATGACCGAGGTCACGACCGAGATGCCGCGCTCGCGCTCGATGCCCATCCAGTCGGACCGGGTCGAGACCCGGTTCCTCTTGGCCTTGACCTCGCCGGCGAGCTGGATGGCGCCGCCGAACAAAAGCAGCTTCTCGGTCAGCGTCGTCTTGCCCGCGTCCGGGTGCGAGATGATGGCGAAGGTCCGGCGGCGGGAGACCGGGTCGGCGGTCGCGCCGGAAGAGGGCTCAGCGGTCATGGCGGGATGGGCTCGTGCGGACGAGCGGCCGCACGGCGCTCGGAGATTGCGGATACGGGCTCCAGATCGGGATGACGGCGATCCCGATCAAGTCCGCCCCGCCTCAGGGTACCATCGCCCCCACGAAGCTGCCGGCGCCGCCGTAGCCGGGCAGGGCCGTCCCGCCGGTGATCACGACCGAGCCGCCCATCTCGCCGACCGGGCTCGTGGCGCCGTGGAAGAAGCTGCCGATCATGCCCATGCCGACGCCGTTCGAGACGAGCTGCGCGGACAGCGACGCCCCGGTGACGCTCAACGGTCCCGCGAAGTTCCGCCCGTCGAAGTTGGACACCGAGACCGTGCTCTGGGCGGGATTTCCGAAGTTGACGGTGCTCTGCAGGTTGCCGGCGGCGACGTACTGATGCTGGCCGTTGACCATCGACGCGATCACGTGGCCGCTGTAGCGGGCGATGCCGGTGGTCGGCACCTCCGTCGCCTGCGGCACGCGGCCGGCGACCCAGGTGCCGAGATGGATCCGGTCGGAGAAGCCGCCGGCCTGGTCCGACTCCGCCGACCAGAAGCCCCAGCGCGTGTGGGTGAGGTTGGCGAGGGTCACGTCCGGGAAGGCCGCGCGGGCCCGGGCCGGGTCCATCACCGCCATGATCAGCGTGTCGCGGGTGACGGTGCCCCCGTTGACGCGGGTGAGCGGCCCCGTCTGGCCGTCGCTCGTCCCGATCGCCTGCCGGGCGCCGAAATTGTTGTCGTCGATATACGCGCTCTGCGCCGGCCGGGTCGGGTCGATGCTGCCGAACTGATAGCTGCCGCTCTCGTAGGCGCCCGGGGGCGGGCCGTTCGGCCACAGGGCGACGACCTCCTTGCGCATTTCGACCCGGGAATCGGTCGGGTCGAGGACGAGGGCGTTGGTGCCGAGGACGGCGGCCGGCGGCAGGATGGCTCCGTCCGGGGTGAGGGTGTTGACGATGCCCGCCGAGAACCCGGTCAGGACCTGCGCGCTGCGGCCGTTGCCGAGCCCCTCCGGCACGCTCGCCTGGGCGAAGGTCTGCTGGAAACCATAGGTCGAGGCGGGATCCGGCGAGGGCGGAATGAACTGCGCCTGGTTCGGCGCGATGGCCCCGGTGTCGCTCATCCGGCGCTGGTCGACCGAGGCGGCGGTCGGGACGCGCTCGTCGTTCAGGGTGACCGAGGTCGAGGCGATGGTCCCGTCCGTAT
>DATLFZ010000246.1:0-8434 GCA_035540795.1 Beijerinckiaceae bacterium
GTCCGGCCCGGCCAAGACCTTCTGGCGCGCCGAAGGCGACGAGCCGAAGCGCCACCGCGCCCGGCGCGACGGCGACCCTCGGGAGGCGCGCCGCAGCGACGCCCGCCCGCGCCAGCGGGTCGGCGCCATCGAGGCGGTGGCCGGGAAGGTCGTGGTCGAGCGGCTCGTCTCGAGCCCGGAGCCGGAGGCCGCGGAACCTCGCCGGCCGCCGCGCGGGGAGGACCGGCCTCGCCGCCGGCCCGAGCGGGAGAGCGCGGAGCAGGGCGAGCGCGCCCCCCGCCCGTTCCGGGATCGGGACGAGCGCCCCCGCGGCCCCGCCGGCGAGCGCAAGCCTTTTCGCCGACGCGAGGAGGGCGAGGGCCGCGCCGAGCGTCCGTTCCGCGGCCGTCCGGACGGTGACCGCAAGCCCTTCCGGCCGCGCGAGGACGGCGACCGGCCCCGTGGGCCGCGCCCCCCGCGGGACCGCGATGCGGGGGAGAAACGGTCGTTTCGGCCGCGCGAGGACGGCGAGCGTCCGGCCGGTCCCCGCAAAGGGTTCGGCGGTCCCCCGGGGCGGAGCGGCCCGCCGCGCGGCAAGGGCGGCCCTCCCGGACGCAGTGGCCCGGGGCGCAGCGGCCCGCCAGGTCGGAGCGGCCCCGGCCGAGGCGGCCCGCCCGGCCGAAGCGGCCCTCCCGGCCGGGGCGGTCCGCCCCGAAAGGGCCCGCCGCGCGGGCGCTGAGCGGTGCGCATCGTCGGCGGCCGGTTCCGCGGGCGCGGCCTCGCCGGGCCGCGCTCGGACGCGATCCGGCCGACCTCCGATCGCCTGCGTGAGACCATCTTCAACATCCTGGCCCACGGCTACGACGACCCGGTGACCGGCGCGCGGGTGCTCGACCTCTTCGCAGGCACGGGCGCGATGGGCCTCGAGGCCCTGTCGCGCGGGGCCGCCTTCGCGCTCTTCGTCGACGACGGCGCGCAGGCCCGCGGCCTCGTGCGCGAGAACGTGGAGGCGCTCGGGCTCGGCGGCTGCACGCGGCTGTTCCGCCGGGACGCCACCCGGATGGGCCCGCCGGCGCCGAACGAGCCGTTCTCGCTCGTGTTCTGCGACCCGCCCTACGGCAAGGACCTCGCCCCGCGGGCACTCGCCTCCTGCGCGGAAGGAGGCTGGCTTTCCCCCGCCGCGCTCGTCGTCGTCGAGGAGGCCGCGGGCGCCCCGGTCGCGCCCCCCTCCGGCTTCGAGGCGCTCGAGCGGCGGGACTACGGCGAGACCGCCGTCTCGTTCCTGCGCCGGACGGGCTGATCCCGCCTCACCCGGGCGCGGCGATCCAGGGCTCGACGCGCCCGGGAGCGACCCGCAGCAGATCGGCCCGGTCGGCGAGGTCCGCGAAGGGGGCGGCGTCGGCGCCCGAGGTCCAGACCTGGCTGCCGAGCGCGGAAAGGGCGTCGAACAGGGCGGCGCGGCGACCCGGATCGAGATGGGCCGCGACCTCGTCGAGGAGAACGAGCGGCGCGATACCGCTCATCGTCCGCACGAGACGGGCGTGCGCGAGGACGAGGCCGATCAGGAGCGCCTTCTGCTCGCCGGTGGAGGCGCCGCTCGCGGCGATGCCCTTCGGCCCGTGCCGCACGGCGAGGTCGCTCGCCTGCGGCCCGACGAGGGTGCGCCCGGCGGCGCGGTCGCGGGCGCGGCCCTCCCGCAGGAGGACGCGGTAGCGGTCCTCCGCATCGATTGCCGGGAGGCTCGCGACGAGGACGTCGAACTCGCCTTCGAGGGCGAGCTCCGCGTGCGGGAAGGGCGAGGCGGACCGGCCCGCCTCCACCTGCGCGGACAGGCGCGACACCGTCTCCCGGCGGGCCGCGGCGACGGCGACGGCGAGCTCGCCGAGCTCGCGCTCGACCGCATCGAGCCAGCGCGGCTCGTCCTCCTCCAGAAGCCGGTTGCGCGCGCGCAAGGCCCGTTCGAGGGCCGCGACCCGGGTCCCGTGGGCCGGGTCGACCGAGAGCACCAGCCGGTCGAGGAAGCGGCGCCGGTCGCCGGCCGGCCCGCGGAAGAGCCCGTCGAGGTCGGGGGTGAGCCAGACCACCCGGACGTGCTCGGAGAAGGCGGCCGGGGAGGCGGTCGCCCCGTCGATGCGGCACTGGCGCTGCGCCCCGGGCTCGTACCCCGTGCCGAGCCGGTGTTCGCCGTAGGCGGTGTCGAGGGCGATCGAGGCCGCGAAGCCGCCGGCCCCCTCCCGCGCCATGGCGGCGAACTCGGCCCGGCGCAGGCCGCGCCCAGGGGCGAAGAGGGACAGGGCCTCGAGGAGGTTGGTCTTGCCGGCCCCGTTGTCGCCGACGAGGGCGACGAGGTCGCGCCCGACGGCGAGGTCGAGATCCGTATAGGTGCGGAAGTCGCGCAGGATCAGCCGGGTCACCCGCGGCAAGGCGCGGCTTTCGGGCTCGCTCATGGGGCGGTCGCGCCGCGACCCGGACGGCCCGGCCCGCCCGCCGCGCGGCGGCTCACACCCGCATCGGCATGAGGACGTAGAGCGCCGAGGCCCCGTCGCGGTCCTGGATCAGCGTCGGCGAGCCCGGGTCGGCGAGGCGGAACAGCGCCGTGTCGGCATCGAGCTGGGCCGTGATGTCGAGGAGGTAGCGGGCGTTGAAACCGATATCGAGGGGCGCCGCGTCGTAGTCGACCTCGAGCTCCTCCGTGGCGCTGCCGGAATCCGGGTTGTTGACCGACAGGACGAGCCGGCCCTCCGCGATGGCGAGCTTCACCGCCCGGCCCCGTTCCGAGGAGATGGTCGAGACCCGGTCGACGGCCTTGGCGAAGTCCTGCCGCTCGACCGTGAGGCGCTTGTCGTTGCCGGTCGGGATCACGCGCTGGTAGTCCGGGAAGGTGCCGTCGATCAGCTTCGACGTCAGCACCACGCCGGCGAAGGTGAGCCGGATCTTGCTCGACGACAGTTCGATCCCGACCTCGTCGCCCCCCTCCTCGACGAGCTTCTGGATCTCGGCCACCGCCTTGCGGGGCACGATCACGCCCGGCATGCCCTCGGCGCCCTTGGGCGCGGGGATCTCGACCCGGGCGAGGCGGTGCCCGTCCGTGGCGACGGCGCGCAGCATGGTGCCGGAATCCCCCTCCACCGTGTGGAAGAAGATGCCGTTGAGATAGTAGCGCGTCTCCTCGGTGGAGATCGCGAACTGGGTCTTGTCGATCAGGCGCTTCAGGTCCCCTGGCGCCAGGGCGAAGCGGTGCGGCATCTCGCCGGCGGCGAGGTCGGGGAAGTCGCTCTCCGGCAGGGACTGGAGCTGGAAGCGCGAGCGGCCGGAGCGGATCAGCATCTGGCCGTTGTCCCCGGTCGTCTCGAGGGAGACCTGGGCCCCGTCCGGCAGCTTGCGGACGATGTCGTAGATGACGTGCGCCGGCACCGTGGTGCCGCCCTCCTGGGGCGCGTCCGCCGGCACCGTCTCGGTCACCTCCATGTCGAGGTCGGTGGCCTTGAGGCGCAGGCCGCCGCCTTCGCCCCGCAGCAGCACGTTCGACAGGATCGGGATGGTGTTGCGGCGCTCGACCACCCGGTGGACGTGCCCGAGCGATCTCAACAACGCCGCCCGCTCGACAGTGACCTTCATGGCACGACCTGCAACCGTTCGTCGGAAATGGCCCGCTTCCCTCGGCGCGACGCGTCCGTGCGGGTCAGGCAGATTGGCGAAGCCGCGCGGCGAAGGCAAGCCGCGCGGCACGGGCTGTGGAAAGCCTATTCCTGCAGCATGCGCTTGAGGAGCTCGACCTCCTCGGTCAGGGCGGCGTCCTCGCCGAGCGCCTTCTCGATCTTGCGCACCGCGTGCAGGACCGTGGTGTGGTCGCGCCCGCCGAAGCGGCGCCCGATCTCGGGCAGGGAGCGCAGGGTCAGCACCTTCGACAGGTACATGGCGATCTGCCGCGGGCGCACCACGGCGGCGGTGCGGCGCTCGGACAGGATGTCGGAGCGGGACACGTTGTAGCGGCTCGCGACGAGCTTCTGGATGTCCTCGATCTTGACCCGCTTCGGCTCGCGGTTGCGCACGAGGTCGCGGATCGCGACCTCCGCCGTGTCGAGGGTGACCGGCGCGCCGGTGAGGGTGGCGTGGGCGAGGAGCCGGTTCACCGCCCCTTCGAGGTCGCGGCCGTTGGCGGTGATCGCCCGGGCCACGTAGGAGACGACCGCCGGCGTCACGTCGAAGCTCGGATGGGCCGCCTTCACGGCGGCGATGCGGGCCTGCAGGATCGAGGCGCGCAGCTGCTCGTCGAGGGCGCCGATCTCGACCACGAGGCCGCCGGCGAGGCGCGAGCGCACCCGCTCGTCGAGGGCCTCGAGCTCGGTCGGCGGCCGGTCGGCGGCGGCGACGATCTGGCGCCCGGAATCGATCAGCGCGTTGAGGGTGTGGCCGAATTCCTGCTGGATGGTGCGGCCCTGGATGAACTGCACGTCGTCGATGATGAGGAGGTCGATGCCGCGCAGGCGCTCCTTGAAGGCGATCGAGGTCTGGGCCTTCAGGGAGGCGACGAAGCCGTACATGAAGCGGTCGGCGGTGAGATAGATGACCCGCCGGCCCTGGCGGCGCGCCTCCTGGCCGACCGCATGGAGGAGGTGCGTCTTGCCGAGGCCTACGCCCGCGTGGAGGAAGAGGGGATTGTAGAGGGCCGAGCCCGCGTTCTGCGCGACCCGGTCGGCGGCCGCGTGGGCGAGGGCGTTCGAGCGCCCGACGATGAAGCTGTCGAAGGTGAGGCGGGGGTCGAGGGGGGCGCCGCCCATCTCCGGCTCGCCCCGCTCCTCGCGCACCGCGCGGACCGGCGCGGACCGGTCGCCCTTCTCGGCGATCGCCTCGGGGGCCGGCGCCGCACGGACCGCGTCGCCGTTGCGCTGGGCGGGCGCCTCGCGGGGGAGCGAGCCGCGCACGCCGATGGCGATGCGTTCGACCGCGGGGGCTTCGGCCCGGTACACCGCCCGGACCCGGTCGACGTAGTGGTTCTCGATCCAGCTCTTGAGGAAGCGGGTCGGCACGGTGAGCTGGGCGCAGCCGCCGGACACGGCCGCGAGCTCGAGCCGGGCGAACCAGCTCGTGAACACGTCCTCCCCGAGCTCCGCCCGCAGGCGTCGCTTCACCCGTGACCATGTCTCGGCGTCGCTCATGCCCTCTCCCGTGTCGTCCCCGCGGGTGGCCGTTGCCGTCTGCCCCCGCTCCTCCGCGCTGCGGTACATCCTTCGCCCTCCTCTGCGGCGCGGCCTTCGCCGCGCTCCCCCTTCTTCGTCAGACGCACGCGCACTTCCCCGCGCCGCGGAACGCGCTTCCGCAGCGGGACAATAGACGACGCGCGTACAGCGACGGCGTCGCCGAACCAGTGCTGTTCAGATACTCGGTCGAGTTGCGCCGGAGTCAGGTCTCGGCGTGAGCCCAGGGTGAAGATCGTCGTGAATTCTTCGTCTTGTGAACGACAACGAGCATCACCGCCCCCGGAGCGTCAGGAAACAACTTTTGTCTTTTTTGGACTTGCTTCACGGCCAAGCCGTCGAAGTGGATGAACCCTAGCGAGGCACCCCGACCGCCGCAACAGGAAGAAAATCGCTGTGGGCGAATCCGGCCCGGCCGCCGCGGGCGGAGTTACGGCCACGCTTGTGGACGGCGCGGATAAGGGTCTGTGCTCCTTCACGAAAAGTTAACATGCGAGAACAAGCGTCCCGCCCGCGAAAAAATCGAATCGCCCCCGCGCGGGCCGGGCGGAGTCGGACCTGGGCCGTGGCCGCGCGCTCCTTTGGCTTCTAAGTTCATGACGGCGTTCGCGAATTCCTGCGCGGCCGCGCGATCGGGAAATCGCCGCTGCACCCTCCGGAGCCTTTCCGGAGTCAAGCCGAACGGACCCCGAACAGGGCGGGTGTGGCCGAAAAGACAAAGCCCGGCGCAAGGGCCGGGCTTTCGGTCGATCGAGGCGGAAGAGGCGGCGGAATCCCGCCGCGGCGGGGCGTTCAGGCGCCGAGGGTCTTCACCCGGCTCGCGAGCCGCGACACCTTCCGCGAGGCGGTGTTCTTGTGCACCACGCCCTTCTGGGCGGCGCGCATGATCTCGGGCTGGGCGGCCTGCAGCGCGGCGGCCGCCTCGGTCTGGTTGCCGGAGGCGATCGCCTCCTCGACCTTGCGGATGAAAGTCCGCATGCGGCTGCGGCGGGAGCGGTTGATCGCGGTGCGCTTCGCGATCTTGCGGGTCATCTTCTTGGCCGACCGGGTGTTGGCCATGGCATCGTCCTCGAATGGGCGGCCGGCGGAACCGGACGCGGGCGCCCGGCTGCGATCGACGGCGGCTTGCGAAAAACCGAAAGAGCCCACGGGACAGACCGCGCGGGCTCGCGAGGCACGGCTTATAGACGCGGCCGCGCGTCGGGTCAACGACGCGCGCGACACGGCGCGCAGGATGCGACACGCCCGGCCCCGCCGTTCGAACCCCCGACGGGTCGCGCGGCGGAAGCGCGTCCGGATCCGCGCGCCTGCAACGAAAAAGGCCCGGCGCGGCGGCCGGGCCTTCTCGATTGCGCGGCGGAGGGGGTCAGGCGGCCTCGTCCTGGAGCTCCTCGACCTCCACCTCGGCGGCCTTGCCGCGGCGGGGCGACTTGGCGAGGCTCTGCTCGACGAGCTTGAGCGCCTCCGTCTCCGTGATCCGGTTCACCACCGAGACCTCGCGCACGACGCGGTCGAGGGCGGCCTCGTAGAGCTGGCGCTCGCTGTAGGACTGCTCCGGCTGGGCCTCGGAGCGGTGCAGGTCGCGCACGACCTCGGCGACGGCGATGAGGTCGCCGGAATTGATCTTGGCCTCGTATTCCTGCGCCCGGCGCGACCACATGGTGCGCTTGATGCGGGCGCGGCCGGTGAGGGTGTCGAGGGCCTTCTGGATGAGGTCCGGCTCGGCGAGCTTGCGCATGCCGACGCTCGCCGCCTTCGCGGTCGGCACCCGGAGAACCATCTTGTCCTTCTCGAAGCTGACGACGAACAGCTCAAGCTTGAAACCGGCGATCTCCTGCTCCTCGATGGCGGTGATGCGGCCGACGCCGTGGGCCGGATAAACGATCGCTTCGCCCGTTTTGAACCCGAGACGATGGGCGGTCTTCTTGGCGGTCGTCATGCGCGATAGGCCTCCTGTTTCGCCCCCGCTTTCACGGCGGAGGTCGTCCGACGCGCCGACGGGGCCCGGCGCGGCAAAGGTTGTCCGGTCGCGGCTCGGAAAGCCGCGATCCCCCTGTTCAGCCGGTAGCAACGAACGCCCGTGGGGCTTGCCGACCCGGATACCGCGAGGCTATCCCTGTCGTGCCCTTCAAACCTCGACTGGTGTGTGGTGGATCACGTGGCTGGTGCGAAGACGTCGGGCGCAAGCGACGGCGAGGGAGAAGCTACCACGAGTCCGGCCTGAAATCAAAGGGTTTTTCGCGCTACGGCGAAGAGCGGCCGGGAATCAGCGCCCGATCGCCGCCAAAACGGGCCGCCGAGCCCCGGATCGCGGGGCGCGCCGCTCCTTCTCCGTCATCCTCGGGCGCGCCGCGGGCGCGACCCGAGGATCGTCCTCCCCTCGCCCTTCGCGAAGAAGCGCCCCTCGCCATCGCGATCCTCGGATCGGCGCTCGCGCGCCGACCCCGGAGGACGGTTTGGTCCCTCAGTCGCCCTGGCCGGGATTGGGGCTGAAGAACTTCTCGTACTTGCCGCTGACCCCGTCGAAGGATTTGGCGTCCTCCGGGGCCTCCCGCTTCTGGGTGATGTTGGGCCAGCTCTTCGAGAAATCCGTGTTGAGCTTGAGCCATTGCTCGAGGCCCGGCTCGGTGTCCGGCTTGATCGCCTCGGCGGGGCATTCCGGCTCGCACACCCCGCAATCGATGCACTCGTCGGGATGGATGACGAGCATGTTCTCGCCTTCGTAGAAGCAGTCGACCGGACACACCTCCACGCAGTCCATGTACTTGCACTTGATGCAGTTTTCGGTGACGACGTAGGTCATGGGGGCCCGTGGGAGGAGCGCGGCGGAAGGCGTGCGGCGGTCTAGCCGCTCGGCACAGCCGCGACAAGGGGAGGATCGTCGCGGCCGAGCTCGCTGTAGAGCAGCCGCGCTTCCGGCGCAGGCCCGCGGCGCGCACCGAGGCCCTCGACCCGGACGACGCAGGTGGTGCGGGGCGCCGCGATCGTCAGGACGTCGCCCACCGCCACGCCCTTGGCGGCGTTCTCGACCCGGCCGCCGTTGACCCGCACGTGACCCTCGGCGACGAGCCTCGCGGCGAGGGTCCGGCTCTTCGCGAACCGGGCGAAGAAGAGCCACTTGTCCAGCCGCTGGCGATCGTCGCGCATCGATGACGACAACGCACGAGCGGCGGGGTGGGTCTCAGCCCTTGTCACGGGCCTCGAGCTGCGCCTTCAGCGCCAGGAGCTTGGCGAAAGGCGAATTCGGATCCGGCGCC
>DATLFZ010000247.1:0-11761 GCA_035540795.1 Beijerinckiaceae bacterium
GCGTCCATCAGTGCACCTTCACCCGGGAAACGAGGATGCGGGCCACGACGAGGACCGAGAAGGTGACGAGGAACAGGATGCAGCCGAGGGCGATCAGCGCGTTCATCTGCATGCCGAGCGCCTCGTTGAACTCGTTGGCGATGCGCGAGGCGATGGTCGAGCCCGGGTCGAACAGGGAGGTGAGCCGGTTGGCGTTGCCGACGACGAAGGTCACCGCCATGGTCTCGCCGAGCGCCCGGCCGAGCCCGAGCATCACCGCGCCGATGATGCTCACGCCGGCCTGCGGGATGAGGACGTGGCGCACCACCTCCCAGGTGGTGCAGCCGATGCCGTAGGCGCTCTCGCGCAGGACCGGCGGGATCTGGTCGAGCATGTCGCGGGTGATCGAGGCGACGAAGGGCACGATCATGATCGCGAGGATGATCCCCGCGGTCATGATGCCGGTGCCCGAGGGCACCCGCGAATAGAGGAGCGTGCCGACGATCGGCAGCCCCTCGACCACCTGGTTGAGCGGCACCTGGACGAAGCGCGCGATCAGCGGCGCCAGCACGAACAGGCCCCACATGCCGTAGATGATGCTCGGCACCGCCGCGAGCAGCTCGACCGCGGAGCCGACCGGCCCCTTGAGCCATTTCGGCGCGTATTGCGTGAGGTAGATGGCGATGCACAGGGACACCGGCACGCCGATGAGGATGGCGATGAGGGCGCTCACCACCGTGCCGGCGATGGCCGGCCAGGCGCCGTAGACGTCCCGGTTCACGTCCCAGGTGGATCCGGTGACGAAGTCGAAGAAGCCGAATTCGCGGAAGGCGGGCCAGCCGCCCCATACCATCGAGCCGATGATTCCGGCCAGCACCAGGAGCACGAAGACCGCGCTCGCGGTGGCGGCCGCCCTGAAGGTCCGGTCGAAGCCGGCGTGGGAACGGCGGACGGTGCGCGGTTCGGCCATCACGGCCCTTTCAACCAAGGCAGTCATCCGCCGTTCCCCTGATCGGGAGCAGGAGCTTCAGTCGGTCTTGATCTGGCCGAAGGCCTGCTGGCGGACCTGCTCGACCACCTTGTCCGGCAGCGGCACGTAGTCCAGGTCGAGCGCCATCTTGTCCCCGTTCTTGAACGCCCAGTCGAAGAAGCGAACGGCCTCCGCCGCCGCCTTCGGGTCCTTGGGCTCGCGGTGCATCAGGATGAAGGTGGCGCCGGTGATCGGCCAGGATTGGGCGCCCGGCTGGTTGGTCAGCGAGATGCCGAAGCCCGGCGCCGCGCTCCAGTCCGCGCCCGCCGCCGCGGCGGCGAAGGTCTCGGCCTCGGGGGCCACGAACTGCCCGTCCCGGTTCTGCATCAGGGCGTAGGGGATGTTGTTCTGCTTGGCGTAGGCGTATTCGACGTAGCCGATCGCGTTCTGCACCTGGCGGACGGTCGCGGCGACGCCCTCGTTGCCCTTGCCGCCCTGGCCGATCGGCCAGTTGATGGTGGTGCCGGATCCGAGCTGCTCCTTCCACCTGGGCGACACCTGGGACAGGTAGATCGAGAAGATGCTCGTCGTGCCCGACCCGTCCGAGCGGTAGACCGGCGTGATGTTGGCGGCCGGCAGCTTCAGGTCCGGGTTGAGGTCGGCGATGCGCTTGTCGTTCCAGGTCTTGATGTCGCCGCGGTAGATGTCGGCGACGATCTCGCCGGTGAGGCGCAGCCGGCGCGTCTCGACGCCGGGGATGTTGATCACCGGCACGACGCCGCCGAGCACGGTCGGGAACTGGACCATGCCGTCCTTCTGCAGGTCCTCGCCCGAGAGCGGGGCGTCGGTCGCGCCGAAGGTGACCGTGCGCGCCCGGATCTGGCGGATGCCGCCGCCCGAGCCGATCGACTGGTAGTTCATCCGCACGCCCGTCTCCTTGTTGTAGGCCTCGGCCCACTTCGCGTAGACGGGAAAGGGGAAGGTGGCGCCGGCGCCGGTGATGGTCTGCGCGGCGGCCGGAGCGGCGATCGCCGCGGCGAGGCCGGCGGCGAAGGCGTAGGGCAGGAATCTCACGGGTCTCTCCCTGTGGGTCGGGCGCCGTCGCTCGAACCCGCGGACCCCGCTTCGGGGCCGCGACGGGCGCGCTGCGGCGCTCCCGGAGGCTCTAGGCGCGGCCCATGACAGCGGGATGACGGCAGGGGTCCCGTCCACCTCCGCGGCGGCGCGCGCCCGGCTCAGGTCTCGACGAGGCCGGTGATGTTGCCGCTGACCCGGTGGCCGCGCCCGCGCGGCAGGGAGAGGTAGTCGCGCGAGCGCATCTCGGCGAGGCGGGAGGCGGTGCGGGAGAACTCGAAGGCCTCCTTGCCGCTCTCGGCCCGGTAGAGGTCGGGCGGCTCGGCGGCGGCCGACACGATCACCTTGACCCGGCGCTCGTAGAACACGTCGATCAGGGTGATGAAGCGCTTGGCCTCGTCGCGCCGGTCCGGGTGGATGACCGGCACGTCCTCGATCATCACCGTGTGGAAGCTGCGGGCGAGCGCCAGGTAGTCGGACGGTCCCAGCGGGCGCCGGCACAGATCCTCGTAGGACAGGCGGGCGACGCCCATCGCCTGGGCCGGCACCTCGACATGGCGCCCCTGCACCGGCAGGCGCACGCTGTTCGGCTCCGCGCCGCCGGTGAGCCGCGCGAACAGGGCGTCCATGGCGCGCCGGGCGCCCTCGTCCGCCGGGACGTAGTAGACCGGGCTGTCGCCGATCTTCTCGAGGCGGAAGTCGGTGCGGGACTCGAGGTGGGCGACCTCCATCCGCTCCTTCACGAGCTCGACGAAGGGCAGGAACAGGGCGCGGTTGAGCCCGTCCTTGTAGAGGTCGTCCGGCGGCACGTTGGAGGTCGAGACCACCACCACCCCGTGCTCGAACAGGGCCGCGAACAGGCGGCTCAGGATCATGGCGTCGGCGATGTCGGTGACCGCGAACTCGTCGAAGCACAGCACCCAGGCTTCTTGCGCGAGGTCGGCGGCGACGGGGCGGATCGGGTCGTCCCCCTTGACCTCGCCGCGCTTCAGCTTCTGCCGCCAGTCGTGGATGCGCTCGTGCACCTCGGCCATGTAGACGTGGAAATGGGCGCGGCGCTTGCGGCGGATGGTGAGCCCGTCGAAGAACAGGTCCATCAGCATGGTCTTGCCGCGGCCGACCCCGCCCCAGACGTAGACGCCCCGGGGCGGCGCCGCCGGCCGCTTGCCGAACAGCCAGCCGAGCGCCCCGGACTTCTTCGCCTCCTGGTGCTCGTTCACCGCCCGGGCGAGGCGGTCGAGGCGCAGCGCCAGCGCCCGCTGCGCCTTGTCGCGCTCGATCCGGCCCGCGGCGACGAGGGCGTCGTAGCGGGAGACCACGGGTCCGGGAACGTGCGGGGAATGGGCGTCCATGGGGCTCCGGGCGGCGCGCAGGCGCCGTCCGCTCAGCGGGTGAGGGTCAGGGGCGCGCCGGAGCGGGCGAGCACGCCTTCGAGGACGCCGCCCGCCGGCCGCAGCCGCGCCGCCACCGACCCGCCGGGCTGGTACAGGAAGACCTCCCCGTCGCGGAAGTCCCAGGCGGTGACGCGGGCGAGCTCCCGGTTGGCGCAGCCGGACGTCGAGGCGCGGTAGAGGTCGAGGGCGGGGGTGCTGGCGAGCTGGACGCGGCAGCTGCCGGCCGCCTCGCGGGCGGTCCAGCCGCCGATCACGCCGGCCCGGCTCGGGGCCGCCACGGCGACCTGCGCGGGCGGCTCGGCGGTCGGGCGCAGCGGCTCGGGCGCGGGCGTCGGCGGCACGTCGGCGACCGTGGGGCCGGGCCCGGGGGCGCCGTAGCCGCCGGGCGGCGGCAGGGGCGCGGTCTCGACGGGTTCGGACGGGACCGCCGGAGCCGGCTCGAGCACGGGCGCGTTGTAGACCGGGGCCCGGGCGACCGGCGCCGGGGTTCCGAAGCGCGCGGAGCCGCAGCCCGCCAGGGCCGCCACGCAGAACAGGGTCGCGGTCAGTCCAAGTCGCATGCCCACCTCCGTGGCGTCTCCATGCCGGGAAACGGGCCGGCGCGCAACGCGTCAGGCCTTGGCCCGGATGAGCGCGATGCCGCTGCCGGCCACGATCGCCGCCCCGAGGAGGGTCGCCGCGGTCGGGATTTCGCCGAACACGACGAAGCCGAAGATCATCGCCGAGACGATCTGCGTGTAGATCATCGGCGACACCACCGCCGTCGGCGCGCGCCGGAAGGCCTCGATCAGGAACAGGTGGGCGAGGGTGCCGAAGGCGCCGCCGAGGGCGAGAAGGGCCCACTCGGCGAGGGTCATCGCCTCCCAGATCCAGGGCAGGGCCGGCGCGACGAACAGGAGCGCGAAGAAGGCGACGTAGAACAGGAGGGCGAAGGGGTCCTCGTCGCGGCCCGCGTAGCGGGTCAGCACGTGGAAGACGGCGTTCGCGCCCGCCATGCCGAGCGGATAGAGAAGGTGGAGGCCCGCCTCCGGGGCGGTCGGCTGCAGCGCCACCAGCACGCCGCCGAAGCCGAGCGCGATGAACAGCCAGCGCCGGAGCGAAGGATGCTCGTGGAGCACGAGCGCCGCGAGCACGGTCGCCATCAGCGGCGTCGAGAAGGTGATGGCGTAGGTCTGCGACATCGGCAGGTGGCGCAGGGCCAGCACGATGAACACGGTGGTGAGGAGGAGGAGCGCGCCCCGGCCCACATGCACCGCCGGCCGCTTCATCGTCAGCATCCGCCGCGCGCCGAAGAGCGGCATCAGGGCGACGAGGTAGAGCACCTGAAAAAGGTTGCGGCCGAAGGCCAGGAACCACGGGTCGTGCCGCTGGACCAGGTGCTTCAGGATCGTGTCGAGGGCCGTGAAGCAGACCACGGCGAGGATCATCAGGAGGGCGCCCGCCACCGCCCCCGACGGGCGGCCCGGGCCGGAATCGGGAGAAGCCACGGCGCAGGATGGGCCGGCCGGCGGGGCCGGGCAAGGGCCTTGCCGGCCGGACGGTTCGGTGATGACCTCCACGGCCGACCCGCAGGAGATTCCCATGGCCATCTATCCCGACCTCGCCGGCCGCGTCGTGCTCGTGACGGGCGGCGGCTCGGGCATCGGCGCGGCGATCGTGCGCCGCTTCGCCGAGCAGAAGGCGAAGGTCGCCTTCGTCGACATTGCGCAAGAGCCCTCGCGGGCGCTCGCGGACGAGCTCGGGGTGCGCTTCGAGCATGCCGACCTCACCGACATCGCGGCCCTGCGCCGCGCCGTCGCGGCGGTGCGCGAGGCGCTCGGGCCGGTCCAGGTCCTGATCAACAACGCCGCCCACGACGAGCGCCACCCGACCGAGGAGGTGACCCCCGAATACTGGGACGACCGCATCGCCGTGAACCTGAAGCACCAGTTCTTCGCCGCGCAGGCGGTGCTGCCGGACATGAAGGCGGCGAACGAGGGCGTGATCGTCAATTTCGGGTCGGTGTCGTGGATGGTCGGCCAGGGCGGCATGGCCGCCTACACGGCGGCGAAGTCGGCCGTGCTCGGCCTGACCCGGTCGCTTGCCCGGGACTACGGCCCCCACAACATCCGCGTGAACGCCATCGCGCCGGGCTGGATCATGACCGAGCGCCAGATCGAGAAATGGCTCACGCCCGAGGGCGAGGAGGAACTCATGCGCCGGCAATGCCTCAAGCGCAGGCTGGTGCCGGACGAGATCGCCCGCTTCACCGTGTTCCTCGCCTCCGAGGAGGCCTCGGCCTGCACCAACCAGCACTACGTGGTCGACGGCGGCTGGGTGTGAGGGGCGGAACCCGGTCCGACGCGGTCGGCGTTGATCCGGACAAGGACGGAGAAACTCCGATGGCGGACCCGAGACGGCTCGAACGGTTCCTCGCCGCCCCGCACAGGGGCGGCGCGCACCTGATCCTGCACGGCGACGGCGACGAGCCGATCGCCTTCGACGCCACCTTCGAGCAGCTGCGGGACTTGGCCGAGACCCTGCACGACCTCCTCGAGAACGCCGCCCCGATCGTCGCCGAGGAGGCGTCGCTGCGCTGATCAGGCCGCCTTGCCGAGTTCCGGGGCGAAGCCGGCGCGCTTGGCGTAGCCGCGCACGATCGCCGCACGCTCGTCCCAGGACAGGACCCGGTCGATGTCGTCGAAGCCCTGCGGCGCCAGTTCTTCCACGGCGTCGATGACGCCCTCCGGCCCGCCGGTGCGGTTCGAGCGCACGATCTCGGCGGTCTTGGGCAGGCGCTCGCGCTCGTAGAGGGCGAGGCCGTGGGCCGGGTGCTCGGCCGCGACGAGGGCGTCGGCCAGCGCCCGGGCGTCGAGGATCGCCTGCGAGGCGCCGTTCGATCCGACCGGGTACATCGGATGCGCCGCGTCGCCGAGGAGCGTCACGCGCCCGTGCGACCAGCGCGGCAGCGGGTCGCGGTCGCACATCGGGTATTCCCAGAACTCGGGGGTGGTCTCGATGAGCCGGTGGACGTTGAGATGCGGGATCGAGAACCGCTCCACGTGCGGCATCAGCTCCTCGCGCCGCCCCGGCCGCGACCAGTCCTCCCGCCGCGGCGGCGTCCCGCCCTCGCCGAGCTTCACCGCGACCGCCCAGTTGGTGAGCTTCATGCCGGCCCGCGACCCTTCCGCGATCGGGTAGACCACCACCTTCGCCTTCATGCCGCCGGCGATGACCATGGAGCGGCCCGTGAGGAAGGCCGGCCACTCGGTCGCGCCGCGCCACAGCATGATGCCGTTCCAGGCGGGCGGACCCTCGCCGGGAAAGAGCGCCGCCCGGACGTGGCTGTGGATGCCGTCGGCCCCGATCAGCACGTCGGCGCGGGCGGTGGCGACGTGCCGGTTCGTCCGGTCGAAGAAATAGGCCGAGACGCCGCCCTCGTCCTGCGTGAAGGCGCCGAGGCGGCAGCCGGTGCGGATCGCGCCCTCGCCCAGCCGCTCGCGCACCGCGTCGTGGATGACCCGCTGCAGCCGGCCCCGGTGGATCGAGAATTGCGGCACGTCGTGGCCGCCCTCGATGCCGCGGGGCTCGCGCCAGATCTCCTGGCCGAAGCGGTTGGTGTAGATGAGCTCGTAGGTGCGGATGGCGACCGCGTCGAGCCGGTCGAGGAGGCCGAGCCGCTTCAGCTCCTTGATGGCGTGCGGCAGGGTGTTGATGCCGACCCCGAGCTCGCGGATGGCGTCGCCCTGCTCGTAGACCTCGCAGGCGATGCCCTTCTCGTGCAGCATGAGCGCGGTGGTGAGCCCGCCGATGCCGCCGCCGACGATGATGGCCTTCATGGGCGTACTCCCGAACGCGACCGCCCCCGGTCCCCCTATCCGATCGCCATCTTGTCGCCTTCGGCGGGCGGGGGCGGCAGGAACTCGATCTCGTGCTGCGCGGCGAGGGCGACGACCGCGTCCGGCGTCTGCTCGGCCATGTTGTGGATGCCCCAGAACAGGTCGTAGAGCCTGCGGGTCGGGGTGACCCAGAACAGGCACTTCGCCGTCGTGCCGGACTTGTTGAAGATGCCGTGCGGCTTGCCCATGGGCAGCCGCACCAGGTCGCCGGCGCTCGCGCTCGTGTTCTCCCCGTCGAGGAAGAAGTCGAGCCGGCCCTCGAGCAGGTAGATGTACTCGTCCTGCGTCGGGTGGATGTGCGGCGGCACGAAGGTGTCCGGCGGGAAGGTGGCGTGCCAGGAGAAGGAATGCTCGGTCACGTTCTTGGGCACGTAGGTCTGGCCCAGGATGTTCCACCTGATCCCGTCGAGGCCTTCGTTCGCCCGCGTGATCCCCGGGGTCTCGCTCTTCATCCGCTGCTCCTCGCTCGTCTCGATCCGCCTCAGCCGCCCATCTGGCAGTCCTTGGCGTACACGTCCGTGTAGCTCTCGAACACCTTTTCCACGATCTCGGTCTGGAACTTGCCGTCCGGGCGCTTCGCCGCCTTGACGAGGTAGAAGTCCTGGATCGGGTACTGGTTGGGGCCGAACTTGAACGACCCCCGCAGGGAGGTGAAGTTCGCCTTGCGCAGGGCCGCTTTCAGGGCGTCCTTGTCGGCCGTCGAGCCCTTGGTCTCCGCAAGCGCGCTGCCGATGAGCTGCGCCGCGTCGTAGGCCTGCATGGCGTAGGAGCCGGGCACCGCGCCGTAGGCCGCCTCGTAGGCGGCGACGAACTTCTTGCTCGCCGGGTTGTCGGTGTTCGGCGCCCAGGTCATGCCGCCGTAGAGGCCGATCGCCGCGTCCTGCTGCGCCGGCAGGGTCGATTCGTCGACCGTGAAGGCGGACAGGAACGGGATCCGGTCGGCGAGGCCGGCCTGGCGGTACTGGCGCACGAGGTTCACGCCCATGCCGCCGGGCATGAAGGTGAACAGCGCGTCGGGCTGCGAGGCCGCGATCTTGGCGAGCTCGGACTGGAAGTCGAGGTTGTTGAGGGGAACGTAGGATTCCTCCACCACCTCGCCCTTGAAGTGGCGCTTGAAGCCGGTCATCGCGTCCTTGCCGGCCTGGTAGTTGGGCGCCAAGAGGTAGACCCGCCTGTAGCCCCGGTTCTGGGCCACCTTGCCCAGAACCTCGTGGACCTGGTCGTTCTGGTACGAGGTGACGAAGAAGTTCGGGTGGCAGCCCTTGCCGGCGAGCGTCGAGGTGCCGGCGTTGGGGCTCACGAGGATGGTGCCGGAATCGGTCACCGGCTTGTGGATCGCCTGGAGCACGTTGGAGAAGATCGGCCCGACCACGAAGTCGACCTTGTCGCGCTCGACCAGCGCCCGCACCTTCGTGACCGCCACGTCGGGCTTGAGCTCGTCGTCGACGACGAGGACCTCGACCTCCCTGCCCCCCATCCTGCCGCCCATGTCCTTGACGGCGAGGTTGAACCCGTCCCGGACCTGCTGGCCGAGCACCGCCGAGGGGCCGGACAGGGTCACGATGATGCCGATCCGGATCTTGTCCTGCGCCAGCGCGCCGGTCGCGGTCGAGGCGAGGAGCGCCAGCGCGGCGGCCGCCGTGAGGATGCGGGTCATGAGGTCTCTCCCGAGAGGTATTCTTTCTCCCACTGTCCGACGGCGCGGCCCCGCTGGCAAGCCCCCGCCGGCCCGCGCGACCCGCGTTGACCTTTGCCCCTGCCTCGCGGAACCTGCCCGCCCCATCCGCAGGACGATCCCATGGAACCCTGGCTCGCGAGCGCGCTCGACTACGTGCCGCGCTGGCTCGAATTCCAGCGCCGGCTGCACGACCAGCCGGGCTGCGTCGTCGCGGTCGCCCATCGCGGCCGGATCGTGCTCGAGGCGGCGTTCGGCGCGGCCGACCTCGCCACCGGCGAGCCCCTGACCCCGCGCCACCGCTTCCGGGCCGCCTCGCACAGCAAGACCTTCACCGCCGCCGGAATCATGAAGCTCGTCGAGGCGGGCCGGCTGCGCCTCGACGATCCCATCGCCACCTACGTCCCGGGCCTCCATCCCGCCGCCGGCGAGGCGACCCTCGGCCAGCTCCTGTCCCACAGCGCGGGGCTCGTGCGCGACGGACCGGACAGCGGCCAGTTCACCGATCGGCGGCCCTACCGCACCGCCGAGGAGGTGCGGCAGGACCTCGCCGCGGAGCCGCCCTTCCCGGCGGCGATGCGGTTCAAGTACTCGAACCACGGCTACGCGCTGCTGGGCATGGCCATCGAGGCGGTTGCCGGCGAACCCTATCTCGACTGGATCGCCCGGGAGGTCGTCGCCGCCGCGGGCCTCGAGGAGACCGTGCCCGACATCGTGCGGCTGCGGGACGCGCCGATGGCGCGCGGGCACAGCGGGCGCCTGCCCCTCGGCCGCCGGGTCGTCATCCCGGGCGACAACCCCACGAACGCCATCGCCGCGGCCGGCGGCTTCGTCGCCACCGCGGCCGACCTCGTCCGCTTCTTCGGCGCCCTGTCGCCGAATGCGGAGCCGGACCTGCTCTCCGCCGCGAGCCGGCGCGAGATGACCCGGCGCCACTGGCGCGACCAGGACACCCGGATCGAACGCTACTACGGGCTCGGCACCATGAGCGGCCCGCCGGGCCCCTGGGCCTGGTTCGGCCACGGCGGCGCCTTCCAGGGCTTCATCACCCGCACCGCCGTGGTGCCGGAGCGCGATCTCGCGATCGCGGTCCTCACCAACGCGATCGACGGGCCCGCCCATTTCTGGGTCGAGGGCATCCTGCACATCCTCGAGCGCTTCGCGCAGGAGGGCGCGCCCGCCCCCGAGGTGCGCGACTGGACCGGCCGGTGGTGGTCCTTGTGGATCCCGACCGACCTCGTGCCGATGGGCCGCAAGGTCGTGGCCGCCCTGCCGGGGACCTTCACCCCGTTCGTCGAGGGCAGCGAGATCGAGGTCTTGGGGCCGGACCGGGGCCGGATCGCCCGGGCGCCCGGCTTCCTCAGCCCGGGCGAGCCGGTGCGGCGGGTGCGCGGAGCCGACGGCGCGGTGCGCGAGGTGTGGCTCGGCGGCGGCAAGCTCGTTGCCGAGGAGGCGATGCGCGAGGAGCTCGAAACCCGCTACGGCGGCCCGATCTCGACCTGAGCCGTGAGGCCGAGGCGGGCGAGCGCCCGGATCACCGCCCGGCGGGACTCTTCGGGGTCGCCTTCGCCCGGCGTCGCCGTCACCTTGAGCGGGACCGAGGGATCGCGGTCCCGGATGTTGGTGGTGAACGAGCCGATCACGCCTTCGGCGACGAGGCCGTTGAGCGCCCGGTTCACGTCGCCCCACGAGGCCATCGGCTCCTCCCGTTGACGCCGGAGGGCGGCTCCGGCAGGACCGGCAACGGACGACGCGCAGGACCGTTCCGTGGCCGCCTACGACTTCGCCGGACCCCGCCTGTTCGTCGACGGGCCCCTCGCTCCGGGCGGGCGCCTGGTCCTCGACCGGGGGCAGGCCAACTATCTCCTCAACGTGCTGCGCCTGAAGCCCGGCGACCCGGTCCTCGTCTTCAACGGCCGCGACGGCGAATGGCGGGCGCACGTCGCGCCGGAGGGCCGCAAGGCCGCGGCGCTGGAGATCGCGGAGCGGACCCGGGAGCAGACGGTCCCCGCGGATCTCCTTCTCCTGTTCGCGCCCCTCAAGCACGCCCGCCTCGACTACCTGGTCCAGAAGGCCGTCGAGATGGGGGTCTCGGCCCTGCGGCCGGTCTTCACCCGCCGCACGCAGGCGAGCCGGGTCAACCTCGAGCGGATGCGCGCCAACGTCATCGAGGCGGCCGAGCAGTGCGGCATCCTCGCCCTGCCGGAGATCCTGCCCGAGGAAGATTTTTCGGCGGCCATCGCCGCCCTCGAGCCCGACCGGCTCGTCGTGTTCTGCGACGAGGAGGCGCCGGTGGCCAATCCCCTGGACGCCCTGCGCGCGCACGGCGACCCGCCCGCGCGGCTCGCGGTCGTGATCGGTCCCGAGGGCGGCTTCACCGACGAGGAGCGGGCGACGCTCGGCCGCCGTCGGGCCGTCCTGCGGCTGTCCCTCGGGCCGCGCATCCTGCGCGCCGACACCGCCGCCGTCGCCGCCCTCGCGGTGGTCCAGGCCGGAATCGGGGATTGGCGCTGAGCCGGCCGCGGCGGCTCGCATCCGGATCGGGCCGGTCGGCGTTGTACGAAGGAAGCGGCGGTGGTCGGAGACGCGTTGTCCATGAACGATCTGGGTCCCCTCGGGGCCGCGGCGACCGAGACCGCCTTCAAGTTCGGCATCGAGGAAGAGTTCTTCGTCAGCAGCGCCGACAAGCGCGACGCGGCCCGCACCCGCATGGGCCCCTTCGTGGAGGCGGCGAAGGCGCGCTTGTCGGCGCTGCTGACGAAGAACTCTTCCTCGATGCCGAACTTGAAGG
>DATLFZ010000248.1:0-3614 GCA_035540795.1 Beijerinckiaceae bacterium
CGGGTCTTGACCTCGCCGACCTCCGCCACCGCCGCGTCGTAGTTGGCGAGCAGCCGGTCGTGCCAGTGGCGGCAGGTGCGCTGGTAGTGCTCGCGCCAGCCCTCCACGTCGTGGACCTCGAAGCCGTGCCGCTCCAGGCTCGCCACCGTGTTGCCGATGTGGTCGAGCTCGCCGCCCGGGAAGATGTACTTGGTCAGGATGGCGAATTCCGGCCGCTTGCGGCGGAAGATCCGGTCCGTGCGCTTGGCCGGCCGGGTGATGGCGTGATGCAGGAAGAGCCCGTCCCGCTTCATCACCCGCCGCACGGTGTTGTAGTAGGTCGAATAGTTGTTCCAGCCGATATGCTCCTGGATGCCGATGGCGGCGACCTTGTCGAACTCGCCCTCGACCAGGGAATAGTCCTTGAGCTCGATCTTGACCCGGTCCTCGAGGCCGAGGCGCTTGATCTTCTCCTGCGCGTAGGCGACCTGCTGCTCCGACAGGGTCACGCCGTAGGCGGTAACGCCGTAATGCTGGGCGGCGTAGCAGGACAGGGCGCCCCAGCCGCAGCCGATGTCGAGCAGGCGCTCGCCCGGCTTCAGGCGCAGCTTGCGGCAGATGATCTCGAGCTTGTCCTGCTGCATCCGGTCGATGTCGTTGTCCCAGTCCGTGCAGTAGGCGCAGGTGTAGACCATCTCCTTGTCGAGCCAGAGGGCGTAGAAGGCGTTCGAGACGTCGTAATGGTAGGCGATGTTCTTCTTGTTCTCCTTCGGATCGCCGCTCGACGGCTTTTCGCTCGGCTGGTCGCGCAGGGGCCAGGGGCCGCCCCGGTCGACGCTCCAGAACAGGCGGACGAGCTTGAGGATCGCCCATTTGTCGATCCGCTTGATGAACTCCCGGGTGCGCAGCTTCTCCCGCGGCTTGACCGCGGCGAGGTCGAACAGGGTGCCGTTGCGGATGTCGATGCGCTTGGCGACCCACAAATTGCCGAGAGTCTCCATGGTCGGCCGGCGCACGAGGCCGGCGATGGCGCCCTCGTCGGCGATCGCGACCGCGAGCGCGTCCGGCGCGAGGTCGTGCGGGACCGTCGACCCGTCCCACAGGACGAAGCCGAGATCGAGCCCGATCCGGTCCCGCGCCTGTTCCAGAAGCGCCCTGAAGGCCTGAACCCGCTCCGCGCTCATGCGCCCCTCCCGTTCGGCGCGCTTTCGACCATGGCGGGGAAAGGGGGTCAAGGCGGACCCTAGTCGTCCTCCGCCCCAAGAGCCTTCGGTGTGACGAAGCGGTCGAGGCGGGCGGAGCCGGGCGCCGCGTCGCGCCACCCTTCGCCCGGAAGGTCCAGCACCGCGACCGCCGCGGTCGGGAATTTCTGCGCGAGCCGGGCGAAGGCGTAGCGGTCGCCGTGGCCGACGAGCCGCGCGGCGAGCTCCGCGAAGCCGGGATTGTGGCCGACCATGAGCACGGACCGGACCGCCGCCTCGACCTCCCGGACCACCGCCAGAAGGCGCTCCGGCGGCGCCTCGTAGATGCAGGGCTCGAACCGGACCGGGACGTCCCCGAGGGCGGGGGCGACGAGGTCCCAGGTCTCGCGCGTGCGCCGGGCCGGCGACACGAGGGCGAGGTCGGGGAAGAGCTGCTCGTCGGCGAGGTAGCGCCCCATCAGCGCGGCGGCGTCGCGGCCCCGCGGCGCAAGGGGGCGGTCGAGGTCGGGGGTGGCGCCCGGATGGGCCGACTTGGCGTGGCGCAGCAGGATCAGGCGGCGCATCGGCGTCCCTCAGTCGGCCCGCGGCCGCAGGCGAAGGCCGGGCCGCACGTTGTGGAAGGGGAAGCTCGCCGGGTCCTCCAGGTTCACCCCCGGCGACAGGCAGACGATCACCCGCTCGGCGATGTCCTGGAAGCCCGAGCGGAAATGGGCCGAGCTCTTCACCGCGATGACCGCTCGCGAGAGGAGGTCGACGCCGAGATGCGAAAAGACCTCCTTGTGGACCGGTTGCTGGCGGATCGTCGCAACGAGCACCTCGACGCCGTCCCTGGCGAGGAGGGCGGTCGGGCCCATCTCGGTGATCGCGGCGCGCAGCATGGCGCCGGTGCCGCGGAAGCGGCCTTCGCTGATCGCGACGACGCGCCAGGGTCCGGCGAGGGGCTCCTGGCCCGGCCCCTCGCCGCCGCCGCCGAGGCTCGCGACCGTGCCCCCGACCCCGGCGGCGTGCGCCGCCGCGGCAGCCGCCGGGTCGTGGACGATGCCGACCACGGTCCGCTCGGCCCCCTGGCGCAGGAGTTCGGCGATCAGCCCGGTGGTGTTCGACGGTGCCCCGGCGCCCGGGTTGTCCTGCGTGTCGGCGAGGACGACGGGGCGGCTCGCGCTGCGGGCGACGCGCAGGGCCTCGGCGACCGCCTCCGCCGCCGGCAAGGGCCGGTGTGCGGCGAAGCCCGCCTCCGCGGCGAGCACCGCCTCCGCGAGCCGGTCCGCCGCGGCCTCGACCGCCCCCTGGTCGGCCCCGTAGGCGATCACGCTCGGACCGACGTCCGGGATGTCGGCGGGCGGAAAGCCCATGTTGAGGGAGAGGTGGACGCCCGTCTCCGCCTCGATCTCCGCGAGACGCGCGTAGAGGCCCTTGGACGGTTCGAGATAGGTGCAGCCGGTGGTGACCGGCACGAGGAAGGGGAGCTGGCGCAGGGCCCGGGCCGGGCGCTTCCAGGCGAGAACGCGGTCGAGCCAGGCGGCGCAGCGCCCGCCCGAGGCGCCCCAGTCCACGTGCGGATAGGTTCTGTACGAGGAGGCGAAATCGGCGAGCGCGACCATCCGCTCCGACACGTTGGCGTGGAGGTCGAGGGAGACCAGGATCGGCACGTCGGGCCCGACCGCGTCGCGGACGCGGGCCAGGATCTCGCCCTCGCCGTCGTCGTGGTCCTGCGCCACCATGGCCCCGTGCAGCTCGAGGAAGACGACGTCGGGCCGCTCCCGCCGCAGCGGCTCGACGAGCATCGCCGCCATGCGCTCGAAGGCGTCGGTGGTGACCTTGCCGCCCGGCATGGCGCCCGCCCAGGCCAGCGGCACCATCGTGTGGCCCGCCGTCTCGGCCGCCTCCATGAAGTGCGCGATGGCGAGGTTCAGCCCGCGGAAGGTGGTCAGCACCGCCTCGCCTCGCGTCGCCGTCGGCCACGGCCCGGCGCGGACGAAGTCCTCCCAGGTCGTGGGCTTCGCCACGAAGGTGTTGGTCTCGTGCATGAAGCCGCCGACGGCGATGCGCATGAGGAATCCTCTTTTCGCGCGCGGACCATAGGCCGGGCCTGCGCGAAGCGCGAGCCCCGGGGCATGCGCCGGGCGCGCTTCACCGCGGCGGACGGGTCGCCTAAGAATCGCGCGAGGCGCGCGGCGCGGGGTGGAACGGATGAAGGACGGGGGCGACGAGCCGCAGCCGAGAGTTCTCGGCACCGCGCCGCCCGCCCCGACCGCACCGGTGACGGTCGAGGCGCCGGAGCCGCCCCGGGCCGAAAAGCGCTCCGCCACCGGCTCCCTCGTCTGGGGGCTGGCGCTCACCCAGCTCGTCGGCTGGGGCACGCTCTACTTCGCCTTCGCGCTCTTCGTGGCGCCGATGGAAGCCGAGCTCGGCTGGTCGCGGGCCGACCTCAAC
>DATLFZ010000249.1:0-6195 GCA_035540795.1 Beijerinckiaceae bacterium
CACCGGCACGTCGAAGGCGAAGCCGGCGGTGACCGCGGCGGCGGGGGGCGGCGGCGCGGCAAGAGTCACGAGGCCGGTGGCGGGGTCGCAGGAAAAGGCGGTCGTCTCGGCCCCGTCGACGGCGACCCGCACCGTCCCGTCCACGGGTTTCCGGATCGGGCGGGCGTAGGGGGCGTGCGCGGCCCCGTAGGTCTTCACGAGCTGGAAAGCGGTTTCGGCGCCGTCGCCGGTGCCGATGCGCTGGTCGAGCGGCCCCGGCTCCTGCCCGGGCGGGCAGGACTTCCAGTCGACCCGGTCGCGGAAGCGGAAGCCGTAGAGCCGGCCGCGCCGCTCCTCGAAGAAGGCGACGACGGCGTGCAGCGCGTCGAGGGTGCGCACGCCGAGGCCGGCGTCGTAACGCCTGCGGGAATCGGCCCAGCGGCTGTTGCGGTGCTCGCGGCCGGAGGCGAGCGTGACCACCTCGGTGAGCCGGCGCGGCCCGCCGCGGCTGCCGAGGGCCACGTCGAGGGGAAAGCGGACCTCGTGGAAGTCGGTCATGGGCGGCTCCGAAGGGCGGTGAACCCGCCCGGCGGGGGCGGCGTTGAGGGCGCAAGGAGAAGGCGATGAGCAACACCCCCCACGACCTCACCGAAGAATTCCCGGACGACCGCGAGCGCATCTCGCAGCTCAAGAGCGACGGGCGCTTCGCCCGGCTCGCGGAGGAGTACAACGCGGTGAACCGGCAGATTCACCGCATCGAGACGCGCATCGAGCCGGCCTCCGCGGACGTGGAGGAGGAGCTCAAGCGCCGCCGGGTGCGCCTCAAGGACGAGATCGCGCAGATGCTCGCCGGCGCCGACGAGACGCAAGCCGACGCGAGCCGCATGCGCGGCGCCCGCTGAGGGTTGCACGCGGCCCCCCCCTCTCCCCAGCGGGGAGAGGTCGAGTCGCGCCATCAGGCGCGACCGGGTGAGGGGAGGAACGGCGCCGGAGAGGGGCCGCGCGTGCTCGCCCGGCCCCTCACCCTGGCCCTCTCCCCGCAGACTGGGAGAGGGGATCCGGCGAAGAGAGGGGATTCGGCCGCGGCCCCGGCTCCCCGCCCTCCGGCGTCATCCTCGGACGGCGCGACAGCGCCGATCCGAGGATCGGGGGACACGGACGTCCCGTCCGGTACCTGCTCCTCGGGTCGGGCCCTCGGCCCGGAGGTCGCGCGCTCCCTCTCCCCGATGGGGAGAGGGCGGGGTTGAGGGGAGATTCGACCGCGAGCCGGAGGCTGGCGAGACGGCAACGCAGAGCCGCAACGGAATCCGGAGTGCCCATCACAGCCCCCGCTGGCCCCGGGCGACCGCGCGGGCCAGCGCGGCGGCGACCTGCGCCTCGGAGCGGCGGAAGCTGTCCGCGTCGGGGGTGGCGATGTTGACCACCACCTGGACCGGGCGGCCGCCCCCGCCCCGCACCCCGAGGCGGCCGTCGGGGCCGCGGGCGAGCGGCATCACCGCCTCGGCGCCGCGCTCGCCCATGAGGCCGAGCCGGCCGCCGGCCATGGGAAAGTAGGTCGGGGCGGCGACGACGCCGCCTGCCGCGAACGGGGTCACCATGCCCCGCGAAAAGGCGGCGCCGCGGGCGAACTCGCCCGAAAAGAGGCTCTGAAAGAGGCTCTCGAGGCCGCTGCGCAGGGGCTTCACCATCGCCCGGGCGGTGGCGTTCATGAGCGTGCGGCCGAGCTGGGCGAGGACGCCGTCGAGGCGCCTGCCCTCCCCGGCGCTGCGCGACAGCGCCTCCGACAGGGAGACGCCGAAGCGCTGCGACAGGCGCTCGAGCGTCTCGAGCTGGCGCTGGCGGCGTTCGGCGTCGTGCAGGTCGATCACGGCGGTCCTCCGTCGGGATGGGCGCGCATGAGCGCGTCGAGCTCGTCGCGGGCGAGCGGCACCCCCGCCCGCCAGCCCGCCGCGGCGGCGAGCTCGCGCGGGGTCGCGCGCCAGAAGGTTTCTGGGGTCCACCGCAGGACGCCGAGGGCGAAGGCCTGGGCCTCCTCCCAGGGGAAGGTCACGCGCCCTGCGGCTGCGGAGGGTTTTCGGCGTCTCCGAAGGCGGCGGCGAGGAGGTCGGCGAGCGCCTGCGCCACCGGCGCGACGCCGTCGATCGGCAGCGCCGCGACCTGCGCGTCGGAGAGCGGGTGCCCGCCCCCGCGCAGCGCCGCGCCGAGCAGCTTCAGGAGATCCCGGCTCGACAGCCTTCCGCTCGCGAAGCGGGCGCCGAGCGCCGGCAGGTCGTCGACCACGAAGGCCTCCTCGAGCTCCGCCAGCGCGCCGAGGGTGAGGCGGAGCGTGTAGCGCTCGGCCCCGATTGCGAGGGCGACGTCGCCCCGTCGGTTGGCCATGGGATCCCTCCTCAGAGCGCGGCGAAGGACAGGGCGCCGGCGGATTCGAGCGCCATCTCGAACGTGACCTCGCCGGCGTG
This sequence comes from Beijerinckiaceae bacterium, assembly GCA_035540795.1. Classification (GTDB taxonomy): domain Bacteria; phylum Pseudomonadota; class Alphaproteobacteria; order Rhizobiales; family Beijerinckiaceae; genus JAJKJG01. The sequence goes on from DATLFZ010000249.1 coordinate 2,439, forward strand.
GTCGCCCCGGTATTCGAGGCTCGTGATCTGGAACGGTCCCTCGATGCGGCCGAAATCCGGGACGGTCACCTGGTAGGTGCGGATCTCGCCGTCGAAGAAGACCTGGCGCATCTGCGCGTCGGACGCCTCGTCCTTGAACACGCCCGAGCCGGTGATTCCGGCCCGGCGCACGCCGGCGCCCGCCAGAAGCTCGCGCCAGCGCCCGGCGGACTCGGCGTTCGTCACGTCGACCGTCTCGGCGTTGAAGGCGAGCTGGCGCGCCCGCAGCCCCGCGACGGTGACGAAGCCGCCTTCGTCGGCGATCTTGATCAGAAGGTCCTTTCCCTTTTGCGCGCCCATCGGCGCCTCCTTTCGTTGCATGGAGTGACCGCAGGAGCGTTCCCGCCGAACCTTCTCCCAGGTGAGAAGGTGGCTGCGAAGCAGCCGGATGAGGGGAGGCCGGGCGCAGAGCGACGCTCGGCCGCCGCGCCTTCGCGCCACCGCTACGCCCCTCACCCGCCGCCTTCGGCGGCACCCTCTCCCCCTGGGAGACGGGCGCGAACTCCCTCTCCCCGCTCGCGGGGAGAGGGGCGGGGGGAGCAGGCGCGTCCTCTCCGGAAAGGCCTCCTCCCCTCATCCGCCCGCTTCACGGACACCTTCTCCCCGTCGGGGAGAAGGAAGCGCGCCGCGTCACCCCGCCTCGGTCAGCGCGGCGAGGCGGAGCGTGGCGCGGGCGAGGTTCGCCTTGTCGTCCCGGTCGGTCTCGACGGCGGTGACCCGCAGCGCGACCAGGCGGTGACCGGACAGGGCCAGGTCGGCCTCGTCGAGGAGCGCGGCGATGCGCGCGGCCGCCTCGAGGGCGCCGCGGGCGCCGCCGGGCTTCGCCCAGACCACGAGCGCCGCCTCGTGGGCGTGGCCGCGCTCGGTGCCGGTCGACCAGTCGCGGGCGCTCGCCTCGGCGAAGACCGCGTAGACGGGCTCGGCAGCCCGCGGCGGCTCGTCGTGGAGGCGCACGGCGCCGCCCATGATGGCCGCGAGCGCCGCGTCGCCGGAGAGCCGGGCGAGGATCGCCGCCCGCAGGGAGAGGATCGGGCTCATGTGACCTCCTCGACCAGGCAGACGAGCTCGCGGCGCCGCCCGTCCGGATCGCCGGCGGCGCGGATGCGGAAGCGCCGCGGCCCGCTCGTCAGGCGCATGGCGGCGGTGACGCCGTCCCGGTGGCGCAGGCGGATGCGGTGGGTCACCGCCTGTTCGGGCCGGTCGGCGCGGAGGCGCTCGTCGCCCCGCACCATCTCGATGGCGCCCCAGAGCTGCGGCCCGGCGGTCCAGGTGCGGATCACGCCGCCAAAACCGTCCGGATTGTCCTGCGGCAGTTCGAGGACGAAGCGGCGCCGCGCGCCGAGGCGGAAGCGGACCATGGCGGCCTCACAGGCGGGCGCGGCGGAAGGGCAGCACGAGCGGGCCGAGATCGGCCGGCAGGGCGATCTCGGTCTCGCCGCGGTTCTCGAACCAGCGCGCCACGAGGACCCGGATCGCCTGGACCAGCGGCGGCGGCACCGCCTCCGGGCCGCCGTAGCCGGCGCGCAGGTCGATCTCGATGCCCTCGCGGGCGGGGAGCGGATCGGGCACGGCGGGGTCGACGAGGAGCCGGTCCTCTCCGAGGAGCCGCACGCCCTCGACGCCCGGATCGCCGCCGCCCCGCTCGACGCGGACGCCCTCGACCGCAATCAGCGGCGAGAACGGGGGCGCGACGATGCGCGAGCGCGGCCAGCGGTCGAGGACGAGCCGCCAGCTCTGCTCGACGAGGATGCGCCCGCTCGCCGCCTCCACGAGCAGGCGCGCGGCGCCGATCAGCGCCGAGACGAGCCCGTCCTCGGCCTCGTCGTCGAGGCGCAGGTAGGCGCGCATCTCGGACAAGCCGACGGGCTCGACGGCGGGGCCGGCGAGAAGTATCGGGGTCATCCCATGTCTCCGGGGTTCCTGCTCGAGTTCGTGCGCGGCGCGGCGCTGGCGGCCGCGCTCGCCACCCCGGCCGCCGCCATCGTCGGCGGGGCCGAGGAGGCCGGCGCGCCGGCGCGGTCGGCCGTGATGATCGTGAGCGCCACCGGCTTCTGCAGCGCGGTGGCGGTGGCGCCCGACGTGCTCCTGACCGCGGCGCATTGCGTCGCCGCCGGCGAGCACCGGGCCCATTGGCGCGACGGCGACACGCCAGTCCTCGCCGCGATCCGCGACAAGGCCCTGCATCCCGGCTACGAGCCGAAGGCGATCGAGGCGCGAAGGCGCTCCATCGACCTCGCGCTGGTGCGGCTCGCGGAGCCGCTGCCCGAACGCTTCGCCCCGGCGCGCCTCGCGGCCGAGGCCGTGCCGAAGGGCGTAAGCGTGCGCGTCGCCGGGTTCGGCCTGACCGCGCCCGGGGAGCGGCGCTCGGGCGGGACGCTGCGCGCCGTCGACCTGCCGGTGGTCGAGCCCTACGGCCCGAGCCGGATCCTCCTGTGGGTCCGGGGCGCGGGCGGCGCCTGCACCGGCGATTCCGGCGGGCCGATCCTGCGCGGCGCGGCGGTCGTCGCGATCACCTCGTGGGCGGCGGGACCGGAGGGGCGCGGCTGCGGCGGCCTCACGCAGGGAATCCTGGTCGGCCCGCAGCGGGACTGGATCGAGCGCACCCTCACGACCTGGGGCCGCAGCGCCCGCTGGTCGCTGCGGCGACCGGAGCGCTTGCCCGGCTTCGCGGGCGAAGGCACATTCCCCGCATGATCACCCGCGCCCTCCCCTTCCTCCTCGCCCTCCTCGTCGCCGCGCCGGCGCAGGCCGTGATCCGCGGCCAGGTCGACCGCGACCCGAACGGGCTTCGCCGCTCGGTCGTGTGGGTCGAAAGCTCCCGCGGCGGCCTGTGCTCCGGCGTCATCATCGCGCCGGACCAGGTGCTGACCGCGGCGCATTGCGTGTCGCCGCGGGCGACCTACCGGGTCGTGGCGGTGAACCGGTCGTTCCGGCCGGTCGGGATCCGGGCGGTGGCGGCGGCCATGCACCCGGCCTTCGTCCCGGGCACCACCCCCGACACCCAGCCGGGGGTCGACCTCGCCATCCTCAAGCTCGAGACGCCCCTGCGGGGCGATTTCGTGCCCCTCGATCCCGCCGGCGGCGCGGCCGGGCGCGGCGAGATCGTCTCGCTCGCCGGCTTCGGCACGATCTCCGAGCACCGCCGCCGCACCGACCGGGTGCTGCGCAGCGCGCAGCTCGTGGTGCTCGGCCCGATGCAGCTGCAGAACCGGGTGCTCGTCGTCGCCGACCGCAACCGCCTCGCGCTCACCGACGGGGCCGGCGCGTGCCTCGGCGATTCCGGCGGGCCGATCGTGCGCCGCGGACCGGGCGGGGCCCAGCTCGTCGGCGTGGTCTCGTTCGCGGCCGGCGCGGTCGGCGGCTCCGGCCGCACCGCCTGCGGCGGTTTCACTGCGGTGACGCCGGTCGCCGAGCACGCAAGCTGGATCCGCGCCCGCTCCGCCGACCTCGCCCGCCTCACCCCGGGCGACCCGATCACGAGCCCGCAGGCGACCCCCTACGACTGGGCGGTGCGCAACTGACGGGGCGGCGGGCTCACGGCAGGCGAAGGAAGAACCCGCGCCGCGGGTCGTGATCCACAACCTTGCCCTCGAACTTCTCCGTCGGCTCTCTTAGCAGGGGGATCAGCGACATCAGCTCGCGTGTGGTGTGGAAGGTCGTTCGGATCACGTGCCGCGCGGCATCTCGGTCCATGGGCATCCCTATTCAGCCTTCGAAC
>DATLFZ010000250.1:0-13798 GCA_035540795.1 Beijerinckiaceae bacterium
GGACAAGAGCGCCGGCCAGGGCATGGGCAGCCAGGGCATGGGTGGGCAGGGCGGCCGCTCCGGCGGCTCGAGCAGCACCTTCCAGTCCGCCGGCGAGAACGCCCGCAAGATGGCGGGCGAGGCCCAGGAGCGCAGCGCCGAGTACTACGACCAGTTCGCCGAGCGCGCCGGCGAGGCCTACGAGCAGGCCTCCGAATGGGCCCGCGAGCGCTACGAGGACGCCACCGAGATGGCCTCGGACTACTGGGAGCGCGGCCGCCGCTACGTGCCGATCGGCTATCGCGGCACCCCGGTCGAGCGCTTCGTGTCCGAGAACCCGGTGCTCGTCGGCGTCATCGGCTTCGGCGCCGGCCTGCTGATCGGCGCGCTCCTGCCGCGCACCCGCCACGAGGACAGCACCTTCGGACGCTGGGCCGACGAGGTCCGCCGCGAGGGCGCCCGCTACGCCCACGACCTCGCCCATCGCGGGCGGGAATACATGGAGGAGGCGTTCAGCGAGGGCGACGCCCGCTTCGCCTCGCACGAGCGGGAGTGGAAGTCCGGCGACGGCCAGCGGTCCGGTCCGTCCGGGCGCTACCAGAACCACTGAACCCCGCGTCGATCGATGCCTGGAACCGGGCCCGCGAGGGCCCGGTTTCGCTTCAAGAGGTCTGAAGGAGGAGAGGAGTGCGGCGAATTCCGTTCGCGATCGGAGCATGGGCGCGCGCCTTCGTGCTGGCCGGGGCCCTGGCGGCAGGGCCGGCCGCGGCCGCCCAGTTCGAGACCACCGCCCCGACGGCGATCCTGATGCACAAGGATTCGGGGGCGGTCCTGTTCGAGAAGAACGCCGACGAGGCCGTCGCGCCGGCGAGCCTCGTGAAGCTGATGACGGTCGAGATCCTGTTCCACCGGCTCGCCACCGACCGGCTCAAGCCCGACGACGAGTTCGCCGTGTCCGAGCGGGCCTGGCGGGAAGGGGGCGCGGCCTCCGGCGGCTCGACCATGTTCCTGCCGCTCAATTCGAAGGTGAAGGTCGAGGACCTGTTGCGCGGCATCATCGTGCAGTCCGGCAACGACGCGACGATCGTGGCGGCGGAGGGCATCTCCGGCACGCAGGAGGCGTTCGTCGACCTGATGAACGCCCGCGCCAAGGAACTCGGCCTCACCGGCTCGACCTTCCGCAACCCGCACGGGCTCGACCATCCCGAGCAGGTCGTGACCATGCGCGACATGGCGAAGCTCGCCGCGCACATCATCCGGACCTACCCGGAGAAGTACCGGATCTTCAGCGAGGAGGAGTTCACCTTCAACGACATCCGCCAGCGCAGCCGCAACCCGCTCCTCCACGCCGGCATCGGCGACGGGCTCAAGACCGGCTACACGACCGAGGCGGGCTACGGCCTCGTCGCCTCGGCGGAGCGGGACGGCATGCGGCTCATCCTCGCCATGCACCGCATGAAGACGCCGCGGGAGCGGGCCGAGGAGGCGCGCAAGGTGATGAGCTGGGGCCTGCACGCCTTCGAGGAGGACAAGCTCTTCGCCGCCGGAGAGACGATCGCGCAGGCGCACGTGCTCGGCGGCGCCGAGTCGACCGTGCCGGTCGCCGCCGCCGGCCCGGTCTCGATGGTGAAACCCCGCGGCGAGCGCAAGGCCGAGACCGCGACGCGCCTCGACGGCCCGATCTGGGCGCCGGTTCGCAAGGGCGACCGGCTCGGCACCCTCGAGGTGCGCGTCGGCGAGACCCGGGCCGAGTATCCCCTCGTCGCCGCCGCGGACGTCGCCCAAGGCGGCATCGGCGCCCGCGCCTGGGGCAGCGTCGCCCAGTACCTCACCTGGGACACGGTCGTCGGTATCTACAACTGGTGGCGCGAGCCCGGGGAGACCGCGACGGCGACGAAATAGGCCGCGCAAGGGGTCGGGAAAGGAAAACAGGGTGTGGCTGGAGCGATCGCGGGTGGGGTCGAACCGTCGATCGATGACTCGAAACGAGCCGTGAGCACGCCCGAGCAGCCGATGCCCGCTTTCCCTCCGCCGCGCCGCACGGCCGACACGCTCGTCTTCGTCCCGACCTACAACGAGGCGGGGACGATCGGGGCGCTCGTCGAGCGCGTCCTCGCGCTTCCGGTGCGGGCCGACGTGCTCGTCGTCGACGACGGCTCCAGGGACGGCACCCTCGGCGTTCTGGCGCAGGCGGCGGCGGACCCCCGCGTCGGCGTGATCCGGCGCCCGGGCAAGCTCGGCCTCGGCTCCGCCCACAAGCTCGCCTGGCTGCACGCCCGACGGCACGGCTACGCCCGCCTCGTCACGCTCGACGCCGACCTGTCGCACGATCCCGCCGACATCCCGCGCCTGCTCGCCGCGCTCGATGATGGCGCGGAGGTGGCGATCGGGTCGCGCTTCGCGCCGGGCGGCCGGCTCGACTACCGGGGCTGGCGGCGGCTGCTCAGCCGGACCGCGAACGCGCTCGCACGCGGCATGCTGCGGCTGCCGATCCGGGAATTCACGACGTCCTTGCGCGCGGCGCGGCTCGACCGGGTGCCGGCGGGCCTCGTCGAGACGATCGGGGCGGACGGGTACGCCTTCTTCCTCGTCTGCGTCGTGCGCCTCGCGCGCCAGGGCCTCGCGATCGCCGAGATCCCGATCCATTTCCGGGACCGCAGCCACGGCGTGTCCAAGATCCCGCGGCTCGAGATCCTGCGCGGCGCGAAAAACCTCCTGCGCCTCGCGGCGAACCGGCGCGCAGCGGATTTCGCGCCTCTTCTCGGTCCCGACGAATCGCGCTGCCCCGCCTGCGAGGGGCCGTATCGGGTCATGGTCGCGGGGAGCAGGCCCGAGTGCCTCGCCTGCGCGGGCCACGGGCGCTCGTCCTAGTGTGGCGCTTGCGTCTCCTGTGAGGAGTCACCTAGAAGGCCGGACGGGGTCGGGCCGATGGCGAAACGCGCACTCATCACGGGCGTCAACGGCCAGGACGGCGCCTATCTGGCGAAGCTGCTCCTCGACAAGGGCTACGAAGTGGTCGGCGCGATGCGTCACGCCGCGACGGCCCGGATCGGGCGCCTGGTCGAGCTCGGCATCCACAAGGAAGTCGAGTTCGTGGAGCTCGAGCTTCTGGAGTTCAGCAACCAGGTGCGCGTGCTCGAAAGGGTACGGGTCGAGGAACTCTACAACCTCGCGGCGCTGAGCTTCGTCGGCGTCTCCTTCGAGCAGCCGATCTACACCGGCGAGGTCGATGCCATCGGCCCGGCGCGGCTCCTCGAGGCGATCCGGACCGTGGACCCCACCATCCGGTTCTATCAGGCCTCGACATCGGAGATGTTCGGCAAGGTTCGCGAGAGCCCGCAGAACGAGGACACCCCGTTCCACCCGCGCAGCCCGTACGGCGTGGCCAAGGCCTACGCGCATTGGATGACGCTCAACTTCCGCGAAACGCACGGCATGCACGCGACGTCGGGCATCCTGTTCAACCACGAATCGCCGTTGCGCGGGCAGAACTTCGTGACGCGGAAGATCAGCCTGGGCCTCGCCCGCGTGAAGCACGGCGAGGAGCAGAGACTCGAGTTGGGCAACCTCGACGCGCAGCGGGATTGGGGTTTCGCTGGGGACTACGTGGACGGCATGTGGCGCATGCTGCAGCAGGAGCGCGCGGAGGATTTCGTCCTGGCGACGGGGGAGCCCCATTCGGTGCGCGAGTTCGTGGTGACCGCGGGCCGGCACTTCGGCTTCGACATCGAGTGGCAGGGCCGCGGAGCGGAGGAACGGGGCGTCGACCGCATCTCCGGCCGCGCCATCGTCGGCGTCAATCCGCGCCACCTGCGCCCCGCCGAGGTCGACATCTTGCGCGGCGACGCCGCCAAGGCTCGGGAGAAGCTCGGGTGGTCGCCGCGCGTCGGCTTCGCCGAGCTCGTCGGCCTGATGTGCGAGGCCGACGAGCGACGCCTCCGCGACGGTCGATTGCTGTTCTGATGGTCCGCGGCATCGGCGGGCGAGGGGCCCCGGCCGGGCGGGTCCGGGCTTGGCCGGCCCCCGCGACGGCCCTCGTCCTGCTCGTGGCGGGCCTGGTCGCCCTGCGCCTCGCCGCCGCCGCGACCCTCGGGCTCGCGCCGGACGAGATGTACTACTGGGTCTTCTCGCGTAACCTCGACCTCAGCTACTACGACCACCCGCCCGCGGTGGCCTACCTGATCCGGCTGTCGACGAGCGTCGCCGGCCACTCCGCGTTCGGCGTGCGCTGGCTCACGGTCCTCCTCTCCGGCCTCGTTTCTCTGGCGGTCTACCGGCTCGCCGTTCGGCTCTACCGGGACAGGAGCGTCGGCGTCGACGCGGCCGCGCTCCTCCAGGCGACGCTGTTCGTCGGCTTCGGCTCGCTGTTCGTCACGCCCGACGCCCCCCTCCTGGCGCTGTGGCTCCTCGCGCTGCTCGCGGCCGCCGAGCTGTGGCGGACCGGGCGCGGCGCCTGGTGGCTCGCGATCGGCGCCGCGGTCGGCCTGGCCTTCCTCGCCAAGTACACCGCGCTGTTCCTGGGATTCGGGCTGCTGCTCTGGATCCTCGTCACGCCGGCGATGCGGCGCTGGCTCCTGTCGCCCTGGACCTATCTCGGCGGCGGCGTCGGGCTCGCGCTCACCGCGCCGGTGCTGATCTGGAACGCGCAGCACCAGTGGGCCTCGTTCGCGAAGCAGTTCGGGCGCGCCGTGCCGCGCACCTTTCAGCCGGGCTTCCTGCCGGAATTCGCGGCCGGCCAGGTCCTGCTCCTGACGCCGTTCGTCGCCGTCCTCGCGGTCTGGGGCACCATCCTCGCGGTGCGCGAGACCGCACGCCGGGGCGGGCCCGCGCCGGCGCTGCTCGTGGCGACGACTCTGCCGCTGCTCGCCTACTTCGCATACCATGCGCTGTTCGCCCGGGTGGAGGCCAACTGGCCGGGGCCGCTGGTCTTGGCGGCGGTCGTGATGGCCGCCGCGGGGCTGCGCCGTCCGCCATCGCTCGCGAGTCCGGCGGGGCGCGCTTTCGCCTTCTGCGCCCGCTGGGCCGTGCCGGCGGGGGTCGCGCTCGGCCTCCTGCTGCTCGCCCACGCCGAGTTCCGCCTCGTGCGCCTCCGCCCGGACCCGGTCGCGCAGCTCGCCGGATGGGAGGATCTGGTGCGCGAGGCGGAACGGCAGGCGCACGAGCACGGCGCCGGCACGCTCGCCGGCGTCAGCTATCAGGTGACCTCCGCGTTGCGGTATTTCGGCCGCGGCGACCTGCCGGCCCTGCAGCTGACCGAGCGCATCCGCTACGCGATGGAGCCGGCCCCCGACGTGGCGGCCGTCCGCGCGCGCCCGGTCCTCGTCCTGGCCGAGCCGCGCCACGCCTGCCGCGCGCTGGTCGGCGCGGAGCGAGCCTTCGCGCGCGTCGACCTCCTCGGTACGCTCCCTCGGAACTGGCACGGCTCGCGGGTCGAGACCTACGTCGCGCTGCTCGCGCGCGAGCCCCGGTTCGCCGGCTTGCCGGACCTGACCGTCGCGCGCGGGGATCCCTCGATCGACTGCACGCGCCTTCGCGAGCTTCGGCGCTGACGTCGCCCGGCCCCGGGGATCACCTGGCTGTCGGCGCGGAGACGGCATCGGAGCCCGAGAGCTCCAGCATCTGCCCGAAGCGGGACGCGATCTCGGTCGCGACCTGCGACCGATCGTGCGACGCCGCGACCAGGTGCCGGCCGCGGGCGACGCGCTGCGCCGTTTCCGGGGTGTCGGCGAGCGCCTCGAGGCAGGCCTGTGCGAAGGCCTGCGGAGAATCGCCGATCCAGGCCCAGGGCGGCTCGGTCGGCAGGCCGCGCGCCGCGTCCGAGGTCGCCACGATCGGGACCCCGTAGGCGGCCGCTTCCAGGAGCTTCAGGCGCGTGCCGCGGCCGCCCCGCACGGGCGCAATCGAGACCGCCGCGCGGGCATAGACCGAGGCCAGATCCTTCACCGCCCCGAGCACCCGGATCCCCGTGTCCGCCCCAAGCAGGCGACGAATTCCCCGCGGAGCGTGGAGCCGCTTCACTCGAGGCGGAGCGCCGGCTCCCACGACGAGGAGCTCCAACGGGACCTTCGCCCGGGCACGGAGGAGAGGCCAGACTTCGCGGCAGAACCACAGGAGCCCGGTCACGTTCGGGGGATAGCCGAAGGTCCCGACGAACATCAGCGTCCGGCCGTCGCGACGGCGGGGCACCTCGTCCGGCAGCGCGACCGCATTCGGAACCAACTCGAAATCCAGGGACGGATGACGCTCCCGCAGGGTCGCGATGTCGGCGGCGCTCGAGACCCAGCGCCGATGGTACCGGGGCGCGAGTTGCGCGACCATCCGATCCATCGCCTCCGCATCGAGCTTGTTCCAGGCGCGGACCCGCGCCGGATCGTCCGCCGGGAAGAGGTCGGCGATGCTCGAGAGAGAGACGTAGTCGTCCTCGTCGAGATCGAGCGAGAGGCGAGTGTTCGCCGTCGCCGCCGCAAGTCCCGCCTCCGCCATGTAGACGCGGCCGACATGGACGAGGTCGTACCGGCGCTGCTGCCCCAGCTTCGCGAGATAGGCGAGGAGATCGGCCGTGAGGCATGCGCTGAAGGAGGGGCGTCCGTACTGCCGGAACGCCTCGATCCGCCGGTCGGGGTCCTTCAGCCGTTGCAGGAGCGAGAAGCGGGTGTCGAGCGCCTGATGGATCGGGAAGGCGTTGATCATGACGCCGAGCGAGCGGGGCACGACGGGAGACCCGGAGGGCGAGCCGGCGACGGCCGGTACGATCAGGTCGACCTCCGCGATTCCCGCGAGACCCTGGAGAAACGTCCCGAGGCGCATCGCGAGCCCGTTTCCGGTGCGGTCCGGCACGGCAGGGCAGATCATGAGGGCACGCGGCCGGTGCGGCATCCGTTGTGCTCCGAGGGTCGGCACGCGCCGGGGGCGCCTACGACGTCGGCTCCCGGGGTGCCCGTTCCGCCTGCTCCGGCTCCTGGGCGAGGCCGTAGGCGGCCCTGCGCCGGCGGCGTCTCCACCGCGCGATCGCCCGCGAGACCCACCAGGCGGGCTCGAATCGCGTCGTGAGTTCGACCGGGTCGTAGCTCGACTCGACCCAGTCCAGGAACGCGAGGGTGGCGCCGGACTCGGCGGCGCGCCTCGCCTCGCCGGCATAGGTCTCCAGGAACGCGTCCAGGATGCCGGTCGCGGACGAGCGGAAGTGACCGAACCGGTGGTGTAGCTGGGCCTGGGCCTCCTCGACCGGGCGGCCCTGCAGGAGAAGGTAGAGCGCCGCCGCGAACCCGGTGCGATCGGCGCCCGACTTGCAATGGATGAGGGCCGGATACTCGACCGAGGCGAACAGCTCCCGCGCCCAGCGGATCGCCTCCTTGCGCGGGGCGCCGCGGGCGTAGAGCGGCAGATCGACCAGCCGGATGCCGTGCCTGCGGCAGGCCTCGTTCTCGAGCGCCCAGCACCCGAATTCGCGTCCGCCGCGCAGGTTGATCACCGTCTTGATGCCGTTGCGCGCCGCCCAGGCGATGTCGCGGGGCAGGGGCTGCGCCGACCGCCACAATTCGTCGCTCACCCGGTGGCGGTTCGGGTGCACGAGGCGCAGGAAGCCATGGTCCGCCAGGATCGCGCTGAGCCAGGCGTGCAGCCGGTCCCCTGCGGTCTCGATCGGCTTGCGCCAACGCTTGATCCGCTGCTGGCGGCGGTCGTATTTGCGGGCGAGCGAGAACAAGCCCCTGGAGTTCAAGGCCATGAATGAGCCGGAGGAAGCGGAAGCACGCGCCAGCATAGGGCCTGCTTGGAAGCGTGCCAAGGCGACCCTCGCCCCGCTCGCACGAGTCCGCCGATGACGCAGCGCGAGATCACCGAGCTCTTCGGACGGTGCTTGGCCGTCCGGCTCGACGCGGCCGAGCTCGCCGACTTGCGCGCGCGGCTCTTGTCCTCGTCCACCGTCTGGGCCGAACTGACCGAGTTCGCGAGTCGCGAGGGACTCGTTCAGGCGCTCGAGCAGAACCTGCGCGGGCGCGGGCTCCTGCCGTCGCAGTTCCTGCCGGCGGCCGCCCGGGCCGGCGCGCCCGACCGCCTGCTCGGAGCCGGCGCGGCGGCGCTCGCCCGGCGCCGGGACCTGCTCGCGCGGCGGCTTCGCGAGATCATCGCCCGGCTGAACGACGTCGCCATCGAGCCGATCGTCATCAAAGGCGCCCAGTCGCTCCTCACGGGCGATCCGGAATGGCGCTATCTGCGCGACTTCGATCTCCTCGTGCCCGACCGCGCCGACGAGGCGCAGGCGCAACTCCTCGCCATGGGGTTCGAGGTTCCGGCGGACGAGGCCAAGCGCGCGCGGCGGCATCACCTGCCGCCGCTGATTCAGAAGGGCTTTCCCGGCTTCATCGAAATCCACCGGCGTGCCGGCAATCAATACGTGCGCTCGCTCCTGACCACGGAGGAGCTCGTGGAGGCGAGCGTCCCGGGCTCGGAGCCCGGCCTGCGGTTCCGCCTGCTGCCCGGGACGCTGCACGTCCTCTACGGCCTCGTCCATCACCATGTCGGGCACGCGGGCGACGCCCGCGGCAACATCAGTCTCAAGGGGCTCTACGAGTTCGCCTGGGACGTGAGCCGCATGTCGCCGGCGGAGCGGATGGCGCTCAAGACCAGAGCCGACCGGCACCCCCGCCTGAACGCCGCCCTCGACCTCTGGGTCGCGGCCGCCGCCGCGCTTTTCCGGATGCCCGTCGAGGCGCCGTTCGAGATCCGGGCCGACGCGGCCAGCAAGTGGGAGGGAACCCTGGCCAGGATCGGCGGACCCCGCCCCTGGTACAAATATCCCGGCTACCCCGACGAGATCCGAATGGGGCTCGCCGCGAGCCGGGTTCGGGCGGCGCCGTTCGGGGACCATCTTCCCGGCCGGCTCTGGACCCGCGCGCGGGTGCTGCGCTCCTTCCTGCCGAGGTTCACGAAGTGAGGCGCGCGGCCGGCGCGGCCTCTATTTCCAGGGCTCCCACGTGAGGGCGCCGCTGTCCATCGCCCGGACGCGGAAGGACGGCTCTTCGATGCGGGCCCCCTTCGGCTGCCCGCAATACATCCGCAGGATGGTGGCCCCGCCCTCCGCGCCGACCTTGTAGACGGACCGGATCTCCGGGCAGGCGTGGCCGCGGCCGCGCAGCATCTGGGCGAGCCGGCCGGACGTCGCCGGATCGAGCCGCAGTTCGAGGCCCTCGGCGACCGCCGACGATATTCCGACCGACCCGAGCAGAGTGGCGACCATGGCTGCCGCTGCGGGTTTCATCCGGCATCCCCCGAAAGTTCTCGTGTCTTGGATTCCTAAACGACCCGGGCGATCGGAGTCCATGATCGATCCGCCCGGCGGCGGACGCACGGCACGCAAGGTCAGGTCTTCGCCCGCGCCGTCCGGCCCCGCATCGCCACCGCCTTCGCCCGATAGGAGAGGTTCTCTGGAGCGGCCGCCGAGGCCGCCGCGAAGGCCTCGGCGGCCTCCGCGAACCGGCCGAGCCGCATCAGGGCGACGCCGCGCTGGTCTTGCGCGAACTCGCCGAAGATCCGCCGGTCGTAGGACATCGCCTCGGCCGGAGGCCCTTCGCACAGGCGATCCAGGATCGGAACGGCTTCCTCGTGCCGACCCGCCTGGACGAGCGCCCAGGCCCGCACGAACTGCAGATTGCAGTCCTCGGGGAAGGACGCCAGGGCCTCCTCGACAAGGGGAAGGACGTCCTCGCCGCGAGCCCCGAGGAGCCGCGCGAGGGTGTAGTAGGCGGTGCTGCCGTTGGCGCGCCGAACCTCGACGTCCAGGCGTCGGGCGATGTCGATTCCGCGGCGCGCGGCTTCGATCGCTTCGTCCGTCTCCCCAAGCGCCGCGAGCGTCTCGGCGAGATGGGCCCAGTAGAAGGGAATCTCCGGCTCCGCTTCGACCGCCCGTCGCAGCAGCGCCAGATTGCGCCGGTGCTTGTGGGCGATGTCGCCCTCGTATCCGATATGCTCGAGGCGCAGGGGCGTGGTGCCGATCGTCAGCCCGTCCGAGCGGCACACCGCCCTCACCGCGCCGGCGATATTCTCGTGGATGATGCCTCTGAAGCGGATGCGGGGATCGTTGCGGAACAGCCGGAGTTCGGTTCCAGCGGTGAATCCCCGTCTCCAGTCGAGGGTGAGAGTCGCCCCGGCCCAGCCGGGCTGGTCCAGGAGATCGGACGTCCGCACCCCGTCCGGGACGTGGAGGCGATCATCCGCGTCGATCCAGAGAAGCCAGTCCCCGGTCGCGCGGTCCAGGGAGTGGTTGCGGGCCGCCGCGAAGTCGTCCGGCCAGGGGATCTCGAAGACGCGGGCGCCGTGAGCCCGCGCGATCTCGCGGGTCGCGTCCTCGGACCCGGTATCGACGACGACCGTCTCGTCGACGTGTCGCGCAAGCGAAGCGAGGCACGCGTCCAGGACGCGCGCCTCGTTGCGGACGATCATCACCGCGCTGATGCGGACCGGCATCGCCCTCGAGCGCGGGACCCCTGTTCCTCAGATCAGGAGAACAGACGGAAGAACGGATCGACGAACGGGTAGTACGGATCGGTCGCCGCGGCCGCCTTCTCGATGCTGAGGCCGCTGATCGGGAACGACGCCACCACGGGGGCGACGAACGCCGTACTGGCAATCATGCGGCGCAAGGTAGCGCGCTTCTCGAGGTCGACGTCGAGCTCGTCCGACTTCTTCTGATCTTCGGGCATTCTCAAACCCCCACTCCACTTGTTCATCTCACCTCTGCCATACTGCAGCGAGTCCGGCAAGAGGTGGAGATCACATCGAAGCCGATTCCTGCACCGACCAAACGGGTGTGTTCCGCGTACAACAGTTCCGCAGCACCTCCTCCGCCTCGAACAGATCGCCGAGGGACAGGAGCCAGGCCGGGGCATCGTGGACCAGTCGGCGCAGACGGGTCAGGGCGACGATCCTCTGCCGCTCGGGGACGAGGCAGTCCCCCGCGAGGCGCCGAAACGCCTCGTCCGCGTCGAGGGGGCGCAAGGCGGACCCGCCGCCGTGGTTCGGCTCCAGGAAGACGAGGTGATCGGCCCTGCCGGGACGGATGCGCCAGGGGCGGCCCGCCACCGACGGGTCGACCGCGTAGACTTCCTGCAGCGGCATTTCGGGCAGGGTCGGCGAGTTCAGAACCGCCTCGGCCAACGCGGGCACGAAACGCAGCGATCCGGGCTTCACGCGCATGCGGCGCGGCTTGGCGATCAGGTCCGCCTCGCGCAGCACCACGTGCTCGTCGCCCTCGACGTCGAAGCCGCGCGCCAGGAGATGGAGCGTCAGCGTGCTCTTGCCGGAGCCTTTCCGCCCGACGAGGACCATGCGCCGGCCGCATTGGACGACACAGGCCCCGTGCACCAGCGGCGCACCGGCCGCCTCCTCCTGGATACCGGTGAAGATCGCCTGGTGGATGCGATTGGCCGCCGCGACGACGGACGCCTCGCGCAGCTCGCGACCGGGGAGCGTCACCAAAAAGCCGTCCGACACCGGATCGGCGGTGATCTCGACCGGCGTCAGCGCCGCTCCCTCGATCTCCGGGCTCGCCTCCAGGAAGGCCAGGTAGGAGCCGAGCTCGGGCGAGCCAGTGCGGATCCGGTATTCCCGGGCTATGCTTCGGACGATCGTTTCGGACAAGGCTTCACGATCTTCTCGTCGAGCAGATTCTGCAGACAGGCCTGGATTTCCGCGATTGGCGGCGCAGCCAGGGAAAACGACTGCTGCATGTATCGCGCGACCTGCTCGACCGTATGCTGTCCGTCGCAGAGTTCGTACACGATGACCGCGGTCGGGTTGAGGAAATGTACCCGGTCGCGCTCGGACTGGTAGATCACGTAACCGTCCGGAACCTGATTGAACTCGTGTCCTTCCTCACGGACGAACGCGTCGTCTAGCTCGATCGCCATGCTCTACGGGCCTTCTTTTCGTTCCGAGGCCGCGCGCGACGCTGCCGGCACGGCCATCGGCTTCCCGGCGGCGGTCGCGGCAAGAAGAGGCCGGGGAATGAACCTTTCGCGAGTTCCCGATTAACTTGCTTTTCGATCCCCGTCCAGTCGCCGCGAGGGGGAGCCGGTGACGGCCCCCGCGTCTTAGGCGCGCGTCGCGAACCGCTGTGCCATGCGGGCGACCTTGCGGCCGTAGGTGTGCCGCGCCAGCACGTCGGTCACGATCCGGTTGATCCGATCGGGCACGGGCGGCAGGGGCCGCCGTACGTCGACGATCAGGACGGCACGGGTCTCGGCGCTGTGGTTCACCACGGAATGCGGCCAGCTGTCGTCGAACAGCACCGCCTCGCCCTCCTTCCACACGTAATCCTGTCCGTTGACGACGAGCTTGGGCGGGTTCTCTTTCGGGACCCGCAGGGCGAGGTGATAGCGCAGATAGCCGCGGTAGGGCCCCTCATGCTCGGGGATCGACTTGCCCGGTTCCAGGATCGAGAAGAAGGCCTGGATCAGGTTGGGGACCCGGGCGACGAGCCGGGCCGTCTCCGGACATAAGGCGCGATTGGCCTCGAGCCGGTGGCCGAGGATCTCGAGCATGAACACGTTCCAGCGCTTGGGCGTGGTGTCGGAGATCTTGGCCTCGCCGGGATCGATCTCGTGATATTGCGGCAGGGCATCCGGAGCCACGGGCAGCCTGTCGAACTCGGCGCGGACGGTCGGATAGGCGGCCGTGATCGCGCTCAGCGCGGGAACGGTGGCGTCGATGTCGAAGAAGGTGGGCCGGTCGGCCCCGCCCGTATAGCGGTCGAAATAGGCGTTCAGCGCTGTTTTCGGAAGGTGATAGTCGAGCTTCATCGGCTGTGCGGGTCCGGGCTGTTATCGCCCCTATACCCTCGCGACGCGGGGATTTCGAGATCGAACGTGAACGATCGCCCGCGGACGCTTGACGCCGGGGCCGGGACGGCCGCGTAATCGTGGCCGCCATGATCAGGCGCGTCATCGGCGGCCATGTCGGCGGGCTCGCAATCGGGACCCCGCGTCCGCCGCCGCGTCGCCGTGGGAACGACGACGGCGAGGCGAAACGTCCGCCTTGTCCCGCATGGTGAAGCCTGCCGCATCCCCGCTGCCGGCCACCGCCGGCGAGCCGCCCGGGCGCTCCCGCCTCGTCCGGGATGCCTTCGACGCCCTCGCCCTCGCCCTCGTCGGGGCGCACGCGGTCTACTGGACGGTGATGCCTTCTCTCGTCAGCGGCACCTTCACCCTCGATGCCGGCGAGGCCCTGTTCTGGGGGCGGGAATGGCAGCTCGGCTACTACAAGCACCCGCCGCTGATGGCCTGGGTCGCCGAACTCGGTGTGGCGGCCTTCGGACGCTCGCTCGCGACCATCTACCTCGTGTCGCAAGGCTGCATCGCGGCGGCGTTCGCCGGCGTGTGGTGGCTCGCGCGCCGCCTCGTCTCCTCGGCCGGCGCCTTCCTCGCCGTCGCGGCGCTGCTGCTGTTCCTGCCGTTCACCGTGCAGTCGGTGAACTTCAACGCCAACGTCGCGCTCCTGCCGTTCTGGGCCTGGGCGATCGGGTTGGCGTGGACGGCTCTCGAAAAGAATACGGTCGGATCCTGGCTCGGCCTCGGCGCCGTCGCGGGCCTCGGCCTGCTGGCCAAGTACAGCATTCTGATCCTGGCGGCGGCGATCGCCCTCTACTGCCTCCTCACCCCGGCCCGGCGCTGGGTCTTGCGCGCGCCGGGGCCGTGGATCGCCCTGGCGGCCGCGCTACTCGTCGCGTCGCCGCATCTCTTCTGGCTCGCGACGCAGAGCGCGGGGCCGCTCGCCAACGTGGTGGAGGCGCGAGCCGCGGGCGGCAGGCCGCCCACGCCCCTGT
>DATLFZ010000251.1:0-2682 GCA_035540795.1 Beijerinckiaceae bacterium
CCGCGCACGGGCTGGGAGGATCTCGTCTCGGCCGGCGGGCCGCGCAGGACTCCCTCCCGATTCGACGACGAGAGCCTGCGGGCGTTCTCGCGCATTCGGGAGATCGCCGGATCGAACGACAACCACTTGCGGGCGCGCACCCTTCGAGAACTGCGGGCGGCTTAGTCGATGGCCGATCCCGCCCCGGAGAAGACCGCGGCCGAAATCCGGCGCACGGCCTACAACCGGGTCGTGCGCCAGGCACAGCTCCATTCGATCTTCCGCGAGAAGCTCGATTTCGACCTGAAGCCTGAGGCGCTCACGGTCGAGAAGGAGTCGCTGAAGCGCTCGTTGGAATCAGAGGTGCGGGCGTTCTCGTTCGATGCCGAGGAGGGCACCTGCCTCGGCAGCATCCAATGGAAGATTACGATGCGGCACCGGCGTCGCGTCCTCGTCCGCTGCACCACGACCTACCTCGTGCTGTACGACGGGATCCGCGGCGTGGAAGAAGAGGTCGCCCGCATCTTCATGGAGAACATCGGCAAGGGCGCGTGCTACGCCTATCTGCGGGCGCTCTTCGCCCAGCTTGATTGGGCGTCGGGCATCGGCTCGCCCCCTCTCCCCGTCCTGAGGCTCGAGCCGCGGGTCTGACGCCTTCAGCGCCGGTCGACGGAGAAGCGGCCCGGGCCGGCGGCCATCAGCATGAGGAGGCCGCCGACCACCGAGAGGTTCTTCCAGGCGTGGATCAGGTTCGCCCGGCGGGCGGCCCCCTCCATGGTCCAGAACGGGTGGCCGAGAGCGGTCGCGGCGATGGTGAAGGCGATGAGGGCGAGGGCGGCGAGGCGGGTCTGGAAGCCGACCACGACCATCAGCCCGGCCAGAAGCTCGGCGAGGCCGGCGGCGTAGGCGAGCACCACCGGCACCGGCAAGCCGCGGCCGGACAGCATCGCGGTGATCCCGGCCGGGTCGACGAGCTTGCCGGCCCCCGACCATACGAACATCGCGGCGAGCGCCACCCGTCCGACCAGATAGACGAAGTTCCACATTTCTCGGCTCCCGGCGCGAATCGCCCGGGCGCAGCAAAGCCGGCCGCGGCGGCGAAGGGAAGGTTCGGGGACGCACCACGCCCAATCATCCCTGGCACACGCTCGCGCAGGCGCCCGATCCCCTACGATCGCCGGCGCCATCGAGAGCGCTGGCGCATCGAGGCCGCGTTCTGTCGTCCGACGGACTTCCGCCGTACCGCGACCCGCTGCGACAAGCTCGCCGCCGACTTCGCTTCCGCCGTGGCCCTTGCGGCCTCATCGTGTTCTGGTGCTGATCGGGCCCGAGGAATAGGGTGTCACGACAACCGAGGCGGGCGAGCCATGAGACGGCGGGAGTTCTTGGTCGGCTGCCTGGTCGCTGCCCCCCTGGCCGCTCGCGCGCAGTCAGGGCCGAAGAAAGTCGGATTCGTGACCTGGGGGCCTCCGGAGAGCTCCACCTTGGCCGATCAGTTGCGAAGGGGCCTGCGTGAGCTCGGCTACACCGAAGGCCGGGATGTCACGGTCGAGGCCCACGCCACGAACGCCGACCGGGAGCGCACGCGCGAGGTCGTGCGCAAGCTTGTCCAGGATAGGGCCGACATTCTGGTCGTGGTCGCAACCCCGGCCATTGCGATCGCGAAGCAGGAGGCCGGCTCGCTCCCGATCGTGATGGCCAGCGTTTCCGACCCCGTCGCGGCAGGATTCGCCCAGAGCCTGTCCCGGCCGGGAGGCAATCTGACCGGCCGGACGATCCTGGGACCGGAGCTGGCAGGAAAGCGCATCGAGCTCCTTCGGGAGATCAGGCCGAACTTGCGCACCGTCGCCTTTCTTGGATCGTCGGTCGACGTCAACACCGTCCGCTTCGTGCGCGAGACGCAGGCCGAAGCGGACCGGAGCGGCATCAGGCTCGTGGTGCATCTTGTGGACGGACCTGCGGGAATCACCGCCGGTGTGTTCGACGAGATGCGCCGCGCCAATGCCGAGGCAGTCATCGTGCAGCCGATCTTCAGCTCGCCCGGGAAGATCGTCGCGCTCGCAAGCGAGGCTGGGCTACCTGTTGTGGCGAACTTGGTGACTGCTGCCCAAGCTGGGGCCGTGCTGGCCCTCGGCATCGATCAGGACGCCAACATACGCCGTGCGGCTTACTTCGTGGATCGGATCCTCAAGGGCGCGAGCCCGGCGGAGCTGCCCATCGAGCAGCCGACCGAAACCAAGCTTGCGGTCAATCTGACGGCCGCCAAGCGCTTCGGCTGGACCATCCCGCCCGCGCTTCTCGCCCGCGCCGACGAGGTGATCGAATGACCGTCTCTGTCTGATCGAGTCCGGACCCGAGGGGGGTTGTGTCGTGATCGCCGGCGACAAGATCGCCAACGTCATCTTCGACATGTCCCCCGGCCTCGAGGTCGCCTCGGACGAGGACATCGACCGGATCTTCGCCCGCCTGAAGGCGGAGAGTCCGGAGCCCGGCCCCGCCGACCCGCCGCCGTGATGGGCGCCGTCCGGCGCCTCACCCCGGCGCCCAGGTCGCGTCCGGGTCGAGGGGGTAGATCGGGCGTTCGAGACGGTCGTAGCGCAGGATGCGGTTGTCGGAGGTGGTGACGCCGACGCCGTCCAGCGTGAAGGTCGCCTTGGCCAGCGGCGCGAAGCCCGCCCGGTAGTGGATGCGCGACTTCAGCAG
>DATLFZ010000252.1:0-5631 GCA_035540795.1 Beijerinckiaceae bacterium
CGCGCGCCGCACGAGGCACCATGGCGCACGTCACGGAGACCCCCATCGGCGAGGCCGCGCCCCGGCGCGGCGGCCGCCGGCTGCTCGTCGCCGCCGCGGCACTCCTCGTGGCGGCGGGGCTCCTGATGTGGGCGCGCCACGGCGCCGCCGTGTTCGGGGAATACGCCCTCGCGGCCCTCGCCTGGTGCTTCTGACGACCGCATGACCCTCTCCCCCCGCGCGCGCCGGCTCGCGCTCCCGCTGATCGCGTTCCTGTTCGGCCTGGCGATCCTCGGCCTCGCCGCGATCCTCACCCTGACGCCGTCCGGCCGCCAGGCGGCGGTGAGCAGCGTCGGCGGTCCGTTCACCCTCGTCGCCCACGACGGGCGCACCGTCACCGAGAAGGATTTTCTCGGCGCCCCGCACCTCGTCTTCTTCGGCTTCACCCACTGCCCGGACGTGTGCCCGACCAAGCTTTTCGAGATATCCGAAGTGCTCGGCGCCACCGGCGACCGCGGCCGCTCCCTGCGGGCCTTGTTCATCACCGTCGACCCGGAGCGGGACACGCCGGAGGTGCTGAAGAGCTACCTCGGCAGTTTCGACGAGCGCCTCGTCGGCCTCACCGGCAGCCCGCAGGCGATCGAGGGGGTGGTGAAGGCCTACCGCGCCTATGCCCGCAAGGTGCCCCTGAAGGACGGCGACTACACGATGGAGCACACCTCCCTCGTCTACCTGTTCGACCGCCGCGGCCATTTCGTCGGCTCGTTCAACCTGAACCGCCCTCCGGCCGACGCCGCGAAGGACCTGCTGGCGCGGCTCTGAGCCCCGCTCAGCCCGAACCCGCCGGGGAGCGCGCGCCGACCGCGGGGTCCGGCGCGCCGGTCAGAAGGCCGGCCCGGGAGGTGCGGGCGAGGCCGTGGTCGGTCTTGTGCCAGTGGAACGGCGCCCGGATCAGCTCGGCGAGGCCGCGCCAGGCGGCGAGGCTGACGAGGGTGTAGTAGAGCGGCAGGAGCAGGACGGCCGGCATCAGCGACCACCAGCGCCGCCGCGCGAGCCCGACCACCGCCGGGGCGAACATGGCGACGCAGCCGGCCGCGAACACGGTGAGCCCGATCGAGGCCTGCAGCGCCTCGAGCGGGCTCGTCGCGCCGGCGAGCCGGCCCTCGGCGAGGTCGAAGAGGGCGAGGGACGCGAACAGGGGATAGCCGAGCGCCGAGAGCACGGTGCCGAGGGTCGCGGTCACCGCGGCGAAGAAGGGCACGGGGCCGAGCGCCCGCCAGGCCCGCCAGGGGCGGCGGGAATGGGTCACGACCACCTGGACGAAGCCCTTCATCCAGCGGCTGCGCTGGCGCATCCAGCGCCCGAGCCCGGCCGGCGCCTCCTCCAGGGTGGAGGACGGCAGGTCGAGCACCCGGTGCCCGGCGAGGGCGAGCCGGATGCCCAGATCCGCGTCCTCGGTCACGTTCCAGCTGTCCCAGCCGCCGAGGCGCCGCAGGACCTCGACGCGGAAGTGGTTCGAGGTGCCGCCGAGGGGGATCGGCAGGCCCATCGCGGCGAGGCCCGGATTGACCACGTCGAACAGGGCCGCGTACTCGATCGTGAACAGGCGCGCGATCCAGTCGTCCCGGGTGTTGTCGATCACGAGCCGCGCCTGGAGGCAGGCGACGTCCGGGCCGGCGCGGGCGAAGGTCGCGATCGCGAGGCGCAGCTGGCCCGGATCGGGCACGTCCTCGGCGTCGTAGACGACCAGGAAGGCGCCGCGGGCGAGGGGCAGCGCCACGTTGAGCGCGCGAGGCTTGGTGCGCGGAGCCCCGGGCGGGGCGACGAGCACCTCGACGTAGCCCGGCAGCCGCAGCCGGGCGAGCGCCGCGGCGGTCTCCTCGTCGTCTCCCTCGACGACGATCTTCACGTCCTTCTTGGGCGCCGGGTAGTCGAGGGCGTCGAGCGCCGCGATCAGGCGCGGCACGAGCTTCGTCTCGCGGTAGAGCGGCACGACGATGGTGTAGACGGGCAGGTCCCGGTCCTCGGTCCGCGGCGGGCGGCGCAGCGGCTCCGGCGGGGCCCGCTCCATGGCGGCCCCGAGCCGCAGCGCCGCCATCCCGAGAAAAAGGCTGCCGAAGACCAGGACGAGGGCCGCGAAAACGACCTGCGGCGCGAGGACCCCGAGGACGCCGAGGGCGAGGGCGCCGCCGGCGAGGGCCGCGCGCTGCCGCGGGCTCATGCCGTCCCGGTAGGACGCGTCCGGGTCGGCGGCGGGCAGGCCGTGGGCGGCCTCGTGCGCCGCCGCGCCCCCGCAGGCGCGGAGCACGGCGTCGCGCAACGCCCTCGGCGCGGTCACGGCGACCTCCGGCCCGAACCGGCCGGCGCGTTCGAGGAGCCAGCGCACCCGTTCGCCCGTCGGGGCGAGGACGACGCGGGGAGTGCCCGGCAGGGGTTCGAGGGGAGCGATGCCGCACAACACGCTGTAGGGGAACCGGGCCTCGGGTCCGACGCAAAAGTCCTCCACGAAAGGGAGGCCGAGCTCCGCCGCGAGCGCCCGGTAATACGTGTCTTCGTCGAGGAGGTCGCCCTTGAGCAGGGCCTCGTCCGCGGGCACTCCCGTCCGGCGGGCGAGGGCGGCCGTCTCGTAGAGCACGGAGCGGGCGATCCCGTGCCTCGCGAGGAAGCCGATCTCGGCCGGAACCCCCGGCCGCGAGGCGGTGTTGCGATCGGCTTGACCCTCTGGCGGCAAGGGGGATAGCTCCTCGGGGCACCACGATACGAGAGGCTCGGTTGCACGCAAGAGGGGCACAACCCCAGCGGTTCACGTCGCGGATGGTGCGGCGGCTCCTTTGGGCCGCCGTCGCGCTCGCCTGCCTCGCGGCGCCGGCGGCCGCGCAGGTGAGCATCCCCAACTTCTGGGACCCGAACGCCCGCTTCGAGCGCCCGGATCTCGCGGGCCTGCGGCCGATCCGGTTCATCGTCGACGACGAGTTCCCGCCCCTCACCTTCCCCGGGCCCGACGGGGTGCCGACGGGCTTTTCGGTCGAGCTCGCCCGGGCGGTGTGCGAGCGCCTCGCCATCACCTGCACGGTCCAGGCGCGCCGGTTCGACACCCTGATCGAATCCCTCGCGGAGGCCCGCGGCGACGTGCTCGCGGCGGCGCTCCCGATCACCACCGACCTGCGCCGCCGCTTCGCGGTCACGAGCCCCTATTTCCGGATTCCCGCCCGGTTCGCGGTCCGGCGCGACCGGGAGCTTCCGGTTCCCGATCCGGCGAGCCTGGGCGGGCGCCCGATCGGGGTCGTCTCGGGCACGGCCCACGAGGCGTATCTGTCGAACTTCTTTACCGGAGCGCGGGTGCAGGGTTTTCCCGATTTCGTCGCCGCCCAGGCGGCCTTGCGGGGGGGCGAGGTCGAGTACCTGTTCGCGGACGGCCTCACCCTCGCGCTCTGGATCGGCGGCGCCGCCTCGGGCGGCTGCTGCGACTTCGCCGGCGGGCCCTACATGGAGAGCCGCTTCTTCGGGGAGGGCATCGGCTTCGTGCTGCGCACCGACGACGAGCTCCTGCGACGGGCGATCGACTACGCCCTGCAGCGGCTGTGGGACGAGGGCAAGTACGCCGAGCTCTACCTGCGCTTCTTCCCGATCAGCCCGTTCTGACGCCGCCCGCGTTGACCGGGCCGGCGGGGGTTCCTATGTCGGCGCTTTCCGGAAAGCCGCGCCCGTGACCGTCACCACCGACCCCGCCCTCGTCGAGGCCGCCGCCACCGCCTCCGCCTGGCCGTTCGAGGAGGCCCGCAAGATCGTCGCCCGGCTCGAGCGCACCGGCAAGGGCGAGGCCCTGTTCGAGACCGGCTACGGCCCGTCCGGCCTGCCGCATATCGGCACCTTCGGCGAGGTCGCCCGCACCTCGATGGTGCGCCACGCCTTCCGGGTCCTGACCCAGGACCGGATCCCGACGCGGCTGTTCGCCTTCTCGGACGACATGGACGGCCTGCGCAAGGTGCCGGACAACGTGCCGAACCGGGACCTGCTGGCCAAGCACCTCAACAAGCCGCTGACGCAGGTGCCGGACCCGTTCGGCACGCACGAGAGCTTCGGCCACCACAACAACGCGCGCCTGCGCGCCTTCCTCGACGCCTTCGGATTCGACTACGCGTTCCGCTCGGCGACGGAATGCTACCGATCCGGCCTGTTCGACGCGACGCTCCTGCGCGTCCTCGAGCGCTACGACGCGGTGATGGCGATCATGCTGCCGTCGCTCCGCGACGAGCGCCAGCAGACCTATTCGCCCTTCTTGCCGATCCACCCCCGCACCGGCCACGTGATGCAGGTGCCGATCGAGGAGCGCCGGCTCGATGCCGGCACCATCGTCTGGCGCGACCCAGAGACCGGCGAGCGCTTCGAGACGCCCGTCACCGGCGGCCACGCCAAGCTGCAATGGAAGCCCGACTGGGCCATGCGCTGGGTCGCCCTCGGCGTCGACTACGAGATGGCGGGCAAGGACCTGATCGATTCGGTAAAACTGTCCGGCGAGATCGCGCGGGCGCTCGGGGCCGAGCCGCCCGAGGGGTTCAACTACGAACTCTTCCTCGACGAGAAGGGCCAGAAGATCTCGAAGTCCAAGGGCAACGGCCTCACCATCGAGGAATGGCTCGCCTACGGCACCCGCGAGAGCCTGGCGCTGTTCATGTACAACCGGCCGCGGGAGGCGAAGCGGCTCTATTTCGACGTGATCCCGCGGCACGTGGACGACTACCTGACCTTCCTCGAGAAATTTCCTGGCCAGGACGCGCGGCTGAAGCTCGGAAACCCGGTCTGGCACATCCACGGCGGCGCGCCGCCGGCGCCGGAGCTGGTGACGGCGGGAGCGGAACAGGCCGGGACGAGCCTGTCCTTCTCGATGCTGCTCAACCTCGTCGCGGTTGCCAATTCCGAGGAGCCGGCGGTGCTGTGGGGCTTCATCCGCCGCTACGCCCCGGGGGTGTCGCCGGAAACCCATCCGCGGCTCGACCGGCTCGTCGGCCACGCCATCCGCTACTACCGGGAATTCGTGCGGCCGGCCAAGAGCTACCGCCCGCCGACCGAGCCCGAACGGCTGGCTCTCGCCGAACTGTCGGAGGCGCTTGCGCCACACGAGGGCTCGACCGACGCCGAGGCCCTGCAGGCCGTCGTCTACGAGGTCGGCCGCAAGCACTTCCCGGACACCTCGGGCAAGTCGAAGAGCCCGGACGGGCGCCCCGGCGTCTCCCAGACCTGGTTCGCGACGATCTACCAGATCCTGCTCGGCGAGCAGCGCGGGCCGCGCTTCGGCTCCTTCGTGGCGCTCTACGGGGTGGCCGAGACCCGGGCGCTGATCGACAAGGCCCTCTCGGGCGAGCTCGTCCGCGAACACGAGGCCTTCCTCGCGGCCCGGGAGCCGGGCCGCGCCGCCTGACGACCGGCGGGCCCACCGCCTCGGCGCGGGAGCGCCGTTCTCGAGCGCGGGCGGACTCGAACTCCGGCCGCTTCTCCTCCCAGGCTGCGCGCCGCCCCTCCCCCGCGCCCGAAGGGCGTGAGGGAAGGGCGGACTCGCGCTTCAGCGCGAGCCGGGTGGGGGCATCGCCGGGGACGGACTCGGCGCCGCCGGAGCCCCGCCCGCGGGCGATCTCCCCCCGCGTCCTGCCTTTC
>DATLFZ010000253.1:0-2444 GCA_035540795.1 Beijerinckiaceae bacterium
GGCGCCGCTGGACCGCGACCGTCGTCGGCTTCGTCGGCGTGCTGGTGATCGTGCAGCCGACGCCGGCGGGCTTCAACGTCTACGCCGTGATCGCGGTCGGCGCCGCGATCCTCGTCGCCGTGCGCGACCTCGTCACCCGGATGGTGGGGGTCGACATCCCCTCGCCGGTGGTGGCGCTGTCGACGACGGCGGCGGTCGGGATCTCGGGCTTCGTCCTCGGCTTCGGCCAGACCTGGCAGCCGCTCACCGGCGAGGCGACCCTCGTCCTGTTCTGCGCGGCCCTGCTCGTGACCGGCGGCAACCTCATGGTCATCGTCGCCTTCCGCGGCACCGACATCTCGGTCGTGGGCCCATTCCGCTACGCCGTCGTGCCGATGGCGATCCTGGTCGGGTTCCTGGTGTTCGGGGAGGTGCCGGACGCGCTCGCCTGGCTCGGCATCGCCCTCGTCGTCGCGAGCGGCCTCTACATGATCCACCGGGAGCACGTCGTCCGGCGGACGCGGCCGATGGCGGCGCGGGAACCCGCATGAGCGCGGGCCCGCCGCTCGCGAGGCGTCCGCCGCTGGCGGTGCTGATCGCCGTCTCGGCCCTGCAACCCTTTGCGCTCAACGTCCTCGCGCCGGCGACGCCGGGCCTCGCCCGCTCCTTCGCCACCGATTACGGCACGATCCAGCTCACCCTCACCCTTTACCTCGTGGCCGTGGCCCTGTCGCAGGTCGTGGTCGGCCCGATCTCGGACCGGATCGGCCGGCGGCCCTGCATCCTCGCCGGCGTCGGCCTGTTCGTCTTGGGCTCGGTCCTCGGCGCCTTCGCCGCCGATATCGCGACGCTGCTCGCCGCCCGGGTCGTCCAGGCGGTGGGCGGGGGCACCTGCTTCGCCCTGTCCCGGGCGGTGGTGCGCGACACGGCGGAGAAGGACGAGGCGGCGAGCCTGTTCGGCTACATCACCATGGTGATGGTGCTCTCGCCGATGGTCGCGCCCCTGATCGGCGGCTTCCTCGACGCGCGCCTCGGCTGGCGGACGATCTTCTGGGTCAAGGTCGGCCTCGCTCTGCCGGTGGCCGTCGCCGCGATCCTGCTCCTCAACGAGACCCGCCAGCGCAGCGCCGCCGCCTCGGTCGGCGACATGATCGGCGCTTTCCCGATCCTGTTCGGCAACCCGGTCTTCCTCGGCTATGCGCTCGCCATCGGCTTCACCACCGCCTCGTTCTTCACCTTCGTGAGCGGCGCCCCCTTCGTGGTCGTCGAGGTGATGGGGCGGGAGCCCGACGTCTACGGGCTCTATTTCATGCTCAACGCCGCCGGCTACATGTTCGGCAACTTCGTCTCGGGCCGTTTCGCCCGGCGCATCGGCAGCGAGCGCCTCCTCCTCTCCGGGGTGATCCTGTCCCTGATCTCGGTGGTCCTGGCCCTCGGCATCGCGGCGGTCGGGCCGTGGACCCCGGCGACCCTGTTCGTGCCGCTCGCCCTCAACGCCATCGGCAACGGCCTCTCGATCCCGGGCGGCACCGCCGCGGCGCTCTCGGTGCGGCCGGAGCTCGCCGGCACCGCGGCGGGGCTCCTCGGGGCGTCGCAGCTCGGGCTCGGGGCGCTCGGCGCCCTCCTCGTCGCCCACACCGTGCCGTTGTGGCCCCCCTCCCTCGTCCTGGTGATGTTCGCCTGCACGGCGACCGGCTTCGTCGCGCTCATGCTCGCGCGGCGGGCGCGAGCGGCCTGACGCCGCGCTTGTCTCCCCCGGACCGATGGGCTACCACCACGGCCAAGGCATTCTGCAAGCTCATGGCAGCCATGCGTCCGCGACCGGTCTCGTCGCGGCGGGCGCGCCCATAGCCCCCACGTAGCGGAACGAGCGTGTCGGCACTTCTCGGCCTCAGCCGCCTCATCGACTGGCTGAACGAGCACATCGGCAAGATCACGGCCTGGGCGATCCTGATCGCCGTCGTCGTGTCGGCCGGCAACGCCATCATCCGAAAAGTGTTCGGCACCTCCTCGAACGCCTGGCTCGAGCTGCAATGGTACCTGTTCGGCGCGGTGTTCATGCTCTGCGCCGCCTGGACGCTCAAGGAGAACGAGCACATCCGCATCGACATCGTCGCCGGGCGCCTCTCCAAGCGCGCCCGCGACTGGATCGAGATCGTCGGCCACGTCTTCTTCCTGTTCCCGTTCGTCGCGGTGATGATCTGGCTGACCTGGCCGTTCTTCTGGCGCTCCTACCTCTCCGGCGAGGTCTCGACCAATGCCGGCGGGCTGATCATCTGGCCGGCGAAGCTCCTCGTGCTGGTCGGCTTCGTCGTCCTCGCCCTGCAATGGGCGAGCGAGCTCATCAAGCGCGTCGCCGTGATGCGCGGGGTGATCGAGGATCCCTACGCGAGCGCGGGGAGCGATGCCGAGCGGGCGCTCGCCGAAATGGCCGCGCCGCCGCCGCCCCCGCCGGGCGGCGATCC
>DATLFZ010000254.1:0-8769 GCA_035540795.1 Beijerinckiaceae bacterium
AACCTCTCCCGGAGGGAGAGGTCGAGTCGGCGCGGCAGCGCCGACCGGGTGAGGGGAGCACGCGTGACGGATGAGGCGCGACCGACGAGTCCCTCTCGTCACCGTCCGCCCCTCATCCGGCGCTTCGCGCCACCTTCTCCCTCCCGGGAGAAGGATCGCGCCCGAGCGTAGGGCCACCGCGGCCCTTGACAACCTAGGATCAAAATGCTAGGACAGCATCGTTCCCGCCCACGAGGTGGCGTGTGCGCAGCGTGGCTCGCGCGGGCGGGAAGCGGCGGCCCTCCCTTCGCGGCGTCACGCACCGCGAAAGGGGGGACGGCTCAGGCGGCAACCCCGGTCGGACCAGCCTCCGATCACCCAGCGGCGGTTAGCAAGGTGAGACCGTCGGGGGTTCGCCGGACCGAAAGCCCGAGAACGCCGCGCGCGGGAGGTCCGGGCGACTTTCGCCCGCGGGTTTCCTTCCGACACCCGGTCTTCCGACACGCCCGTCGGACAAGGCCGCCCGACCTCCCGCGCCACCCCTGCGGCCGAAGGGCCGGCGGGGATGAAGGTGTTGCGCCAATCCTCTCCCGGAGGGAGAGGTCGAGTCGCGCCGGCAGGCGCGACCGGGTGAGGGGCGGAACGGTGCAGGAGATGGCGTGCGGGCTCGCCCGGCCCCTCACCCTGGCCCTCTCCCCGTTTGCGGGGAGAGGGGAGCCGCCTCCCCCCGGAAGCGGCGCTTCCGAAATGGCCTTGGCAAGCCCGGCCGCACCGGTATCTTCGCCATCGGTCAGCGGGGCTTCTCCATGGATCTCATTCTCAAGGGCGGGCGGGTGGTCGACCCGTCGCAGAATCTCGACCGGGTCACCGACGTCGGCTTCGCCGACGGCAAGGTCGCCCGCATCGGCGACGGGCTCACGGGCGACGCCGGCACGGACGTGCGCGACGTCTCCGGGCACGTGGTCTCGCCGGGCGTCATCGACCTGCACACCCACGTCTACTGGGGCGGCACCTCCCTCGGCATCGACGCGGAGGATTTTTGCCGCCGCAGCGGCGTCACCACCGCGGTCGACACCGGCAGCGCCGGGCCCGGCAACTTCGCCGGCTTCCGCAAGCACGTGATCGAGCCCTCGCAGGTGCGCATCCTCGCCTATCTGCACGTCTCCTTCGCCGGCATCTACGGCTTCGACCGCAAGGTGAAGGTCGGCGAGAGCGAGGACATCCGCCTGATGGCCCCGGCGGAGGCGGCGGCGGTCGCCGACGCCAACCGGGACGTGATCGTCGGCATCAAGGTCCGGGTCGGGCGCAACTCCTCCGGCGACCAGGGCGCCGCGCCGCTCCAGATCGCCCTGCAGACGGCGGAGGAGGTCGGCATGCCGGTGATGGCCCATATCGACCACCCGCCGCCCTCCTACGAGGAGGTGCTCGCCATGCTGCGCCCCGGGGACGTCCTCACCCACGCCTTCCGCCCCTTCCCGAACGCGCCCTGCACGGCGCAAGGAACCGTCAAGCAGGCGGTGCTCGCCGCCCGCAAGCGCGGGGTGATCTTCGACATCGGCCACGGCATGGGCTCGTTCTCGTTCAAGGTGGCCCGCGCCATGCTGGCGAACGGCTTCTACCCGGACACGATCTCGTCCGACGTCCACACGCTGTGCATCGACGGGCCGGCCTTCGACCAGGCCACCACCATGTCGAAGTTCCTGTGCCTCGGCATGGAGCTGAAGGAGGTGATCCGGGCCTCGACCGTGAACGCGGCCATGGCGCTGAAGCGCCCCGAACTCGGCAGCCTCAAGCCCGGCAGCGTCGGCGACGCCACCATCCTGGCGGTGAAGGAGGGCAGGTTCGACTACGTCGACGTCACCGGCGAGCACATGGAAGGCGACCGGCGCATCCTGTCCGAGGGCGTCGTGATCGCCGGAAAGTGGTGGCACCCGAAGCGCTCGCGAAAGTTCCGCCGCCTCGAGCGCACCGCGGTCGAGAAGGCAGCCTGAGGAGGTCCCGATGTCCGACGCGAAGCTGAAGGAACTCGGGATCACGCTTCCCGAGGTGCCGAACCCGGTCGCCAACTACGTCCCGTTCAAGCGGGACGGGCACATCGTCTACCTGTCGGGTCAGGGGCCGCGGAAGCCCGACGGCTCCTACCACACCGGCAAGGTCGGCAAGGACGTCTCCGTCGAGGAGGCGTACCGGCACGCCCGCCTCGTCGGCCTCGGTCTCCTGGCCGCGGCCCGCAAGGCCGCGGGCAGCCTCGACAAGGTCGAGATCCTGAAGGTGCTCGGCATGGTCAACGGCGTGCCGGAATTCGGCGACCAGCCCAAGGTGATCAACGGCTGCTCCGACCTGTTCGTCGAGGTGCTGGGCGAGCGCGGCCGCCACGCCCGCTCGGCGGTCGGGATGGGCTCGCTCCCGAGCGGCATGACCGTCGAGGTCGAGGCGATCATCCGCATCCTCGACTGATCAGGACAGGACCCGGCGCAGGGCGGCGACGAGGGCCTCGTCGTCCCGCGCCGGCAGGCAGGCGAGGTCGACCAGAAGCTCGTTCTGCGCCACCCGGCCCTCGACGAGGTAGGCCGGCGGGTCGAGGCGGGCGAGTTCCGCCGCCGCCGCGGCCCCGTCGATCCCGGCCTTGTCGGGGTCGAGGCAGAGCGCGAGGCGGGGCGCCCGTTCCCGGTGCCAGCCCGGCTCGATCCGGCAGGACAGGCCCGGCACGCCTGCGAGCGCCGCCGCCATCGTCCCGAGGCGCTCCGCCTTCGCGCCGCTGTCGGCGGCGAGGTCGGCGTGGCAGAACCGGTCGAGGGCGACCAGCAGCCCGACGATGTTCTCCTTCGACGCCTTGAAGCCGCGCCCGATGCCGTGCCGCGGCACGTGCGCCGGCGGTCCCTCGGGGAAGAACTCCGGAGCCGAGAAGGCCTGCGGGCGCAGGTCCATGTCGAGCATCTGCAGGGCCGCGGAGGCGACGAGGCTGCGCCGGCCGGCCAGGATGCCGGTCGCCTGCGGCCCGCGGATCGCCTTGCCGCCGGAGAACACGACCAGCGTCGCGCCCATCTCCACGTAGCGGCGCAGGTTCTGGCGCGGCGGCAGCTGCGCGGCGGCGTCGACGATCACCGGCAGCCCGTGCCGCCAGCCGACCTCGCAGATCAGCGGCAGGTCGGGCTCGGTGGCCTGGTTCGCGGACGCCGCCAGCGCCACGGTGTTCGGCCCAATGGCCGCCTCGACCTCCCAGGATTCGAGGCCGCGGATGCCCGCCCCGGTGCCGCGGTCGTCGATGCCGACCTCGCGCAGGGTCGCGCCGGCGGTGCGCAGCGCCCGGGCGTAGCCGGTGAGGTGGGTCCGCGGGACGACGATCTCCCGCGGGCCGACGACCTCCGGCAGGCGGTCCATGGCGGCGGGGTCGAGCTTGGCGAGGGTCGCCGCGGCGGCGAGCGTCAGGCCGGCGGAGGCGCCCGTGGTGACGAGGCCGGCCTCCGCCCCGGTCGCGGCGGCGATCCGGCGCGAAGCCTCTTCCTGGAGCGCCCACATGTCGACCGAAAGCTCCGCCGCCTCGGCCATGGCGGCGGCGACCGCGGGGTCCATGACGGCGCCGCCGAGCCGGGTGAGGGTGCCGGCGGCGTTGAGGACCCGGGCGATCCCGAGCCGGGCGAGAAGGTCGGTCATGGAAGGCTCCTCAGGCGCCCGCCTCCGCGAGCAGGCCCGCCTGGTGCTCGGTGGTGAGCGCGTCGACGAGCTCGTCGAGGGCCGCGCCGTCGAGCACCTCCTCGAGCTTGTAGAGGGTCAGGTTGATGCGGTGGTCGGTGACCCGCCCCTGCGGGAAGTTGTAGGTGCGAATGCGCTCGGAGCGGTCGCCGGAGCCGACCTGGGAGCGCCGGTCGGCGGCGCGGGCCGCCTCCTTGCGGCTGCGCTCGGCGTCGTAGAGCTTCGCCCGCAGCAGCGCCATGGCCCGGGCCCGGTTCTTGTGCTGCGAGCGCTCCTCCTGGACCAGCACCACGATGCCGCTCGGCACGTGGGTGATGCGGACCGCCGATTCGGTCTTGTTGACGTGCTGGCCGCCGGCGCCGCCGGAGCGCAGGGTGTCGACCCGCAGGTCGCCCTCGTCGATCGCGACGTCGACCTCCTCGGCCTCCGGCAGCACCGCCACGGTCGCGGCGGAGGTGTGGATGCGGCCCGAGGCCTCGGTCGCCGGCACCCGCTGGACCCGATGCACCCCGCTCTCGAACTTGAGCCGCGCGAACACGCCGCGGCCCTTGATCTCGGCGACGATCTCCTTGTGGCCGCCGGCGGTGCCGGGGTTCTCGGAGATGACCTCGACCTTCCAGCCCTTCGCCTCGGCGTAGCGGGCGTACATGCGGAAGAGGTCGCCGGCGAACAGCGCCGCCTCGTCCCCGCCGGTGCCGGCCCGGACCTCGAGGATGGCGCTCTTCTGGTCGGCCTCGTCCTTGGGCAGCAGCATGAGCTTGAGGGCCTGCGCGGCCCGCTCCAGCGCCGCCTCGGCGGCGGGACGCTCCTCCTCGGCGAAGGCGCGCATCTCGGCATCGACCGCCGGGTCGGCGATCATCGCCTCGATCCCGGCGAGCTCGTCGGCGGCGGCCCGGTAGGCGCGGATCGCCTCGACCACCGGATCGAGCTCGGCCAGTTCCCGCGACAGGGCGACGAAGGTCTCGGCATCCGGGCCGCTCGCCAGCGTCGCGTGGATGATGTCGTGCCGGGCCAGGATGGCGGACAAGCGCTCGGGCGGGGCGGGCACCATTACACGGGGATCCCGTGGCTCTCGGCGAAGCGCGCCAGCGCCGGGCGCAACGACTCCCCCTTCGGCGCGGCGAGATGCTCCTGGACGAGGTCCGCGAGGCGCGCGGCGTCGAGCGCCAGCACCATCGCCTTGACCGGTCCGACCGCCGCCGCCGACATGGAGAGGTTGCGCAGGCCGAGGCCGATCAGCGCCATCGCTTCGAGGGGCCGCCCGCCCATCTCGCCGCAGACCGTGACCGGGCAGCCGGCCGCCTCGGCCCGTTCGGCCACGTGGCGCAGGGCGCGCAGGGATGCGATGCCGAGGGAGTCGAAGCGGTTCGCCACCATCCGGTTCTCCCGGTCGGCGGCGAACAGGAACTGCATCAGGTCGTTGGAGCCGACCGACAGGAAGTCGGCGCTGCGCACGATCTCGTCGATCTCGAACAGGAGCGAAGGCACCTCGACCATTGCGCCGACGGCGACGCTGCGCGGCAGGGGATGGCCGTGCTTGGCGAGATAGGCCTGCTCCCGCGTGACCACGGCCTTGGCGCGCTGGAACTCGTCGTGCGTCGCCACCATCGGGAACATCAGGCGCAGGTCGTGGCCGGCGGCGGCCCGCAGGAGCGCCCGCACCTGGCTGCGCAGGAGCGCCGGCCGGTCGAGGGCGATGCGGATCGCCCGCCAGCCGAGCGCCGGGTTCTCCTCCTCGACCTTGTCCATGTAGGGCAGGATCTTGTCGCCGCCGATGTCGAGGGTGCGGAAGGTGACGGGCCGCTCGCCGCAGCCGTCGAACACGGCGCGGTAGAGCGCCTGCTGCTCCGAGCCGCTCGGCATGCGCTCGGCGATCATGAACTGCAGCTCGGTGCGGAACAGGCCGACCCCCGCCGCCCCGGTCTCGGCGAGGTTCGGCAGATCGACCAGAAGGCCGGCGTTGAGCTGCAGCGACACCGGCACCCCGTCCCGGGTGACGGTCGGCAGGTCGCGCAGGCGCCGATACTGCTCCTGGCGGCGGGCGCGCAGGCGGGCCTTGGCCGCGTAGGCCGCCTCCACGTCGGGCGGCGGGCGGACCTGGACCTCGCCGGCGCCGCCGTCGACGATGATGGCATCGCCGGGCTCGACGAGGGAGGTGACGTTCTCGACCTCGCCGACCGCGGGGATGCCCAGCGCCCGGGCGACGATGGCGACGTGGCTCGTCGGCCCGCCCTCCTCGAGGACGAGGCCGCGCAGGCGGGAGCGGTCGAATTCGAGCAGCGCCGCCGGGCCCATGGAGCGGGCGACGAGGATCGCGTTCTCCGGCAGGTCCTTCTCGGCCGCCACGAGATCGCGGCCGACGAGGCGGTGCAGGAGGCGGTTGGCGAGGTCGTCGAGGTCGTGCAGGCGCTCGCGCAGGTAGGGGTCGGTGCGGCGCAGCATGCGGGCGCGGTTGTCCGAATGGACCCGTTCCACCGCCGCCTCCGCGGTGAGGCCGGACAGGACCGCCTCGCGCATGCGCCGCAGCCAGCCCGGGTCGTGGGCGAACATGCGGAAGGCTTCGAGGACCTCCCGGTGCTCGCCCTGCTCGGCCACGTCCCCGTGCTCGATGAGCTCGTCGATCGAGGCGCGCACCTCGGCGATCGCCTGTTCGAGGCGCTTCACCTCCGCCTCGACGTTCTCGGCGATGAGGTTCTTCACCACCACCCGGGGCTCGTGCAGGACCACGTGGCCGAGGCCGACGCCCTCGGCGAGGCCGACGCCCTTCTGGTGGAGGGGCCGGCGGAGCGCGGTGGCGGTGCCGGGGGCGGCGAGGGACTGCAGCTCGCCCGAGGCGATCATCTCGGCCAGCACCATGGCGATGGTCTGGAGCGCCTCGATCTCCTCGTCCGTGTAGCTGCGCAGGGCCCGGTTCTGGACGACGAGCACGCCGAGCGTGTTGCCGGCCCGCAGGACCGGCACGCCGAGGAAGGCGTGGTAGATCTCCTCGCCCGTCTCCGGCTTGTAGGAGAAGGCCGGATGCGACTGGGCGTCGGACAGGGCGAGCGGCTCGGCCGTCTGGGCGATGAGGCCGACGAGGCCCTCGCCGGCCCCCATGGTGGTGCGATGGACCGCCTCGCGCTTGAGACCCTCGGTGGCGTAGAGCTCGAGGGCGCCGTCGGCGCGCATCACGTAGACCGAGCACACCTCGGCCACCATGTTGCCGGCGATCAGCGTGACGATGCGGTCGAGGCGCGCCTGGGCGCTGACCGGCTCCGCCATCATCTCGCGGAGGCGGCGCAGGAGCACCCGCGGGCCGCCGGGAGCGGTGGGCATGAGCTGTCGGTCCGTCCTCGATGGCTTGAGCGGGGCGCCCTCCGGCGCGGTGCGGTAACCGAGCTCGGCCCTCGGCCGACGAACCGAGGGCCGGGACGGCGGAAGGAGCCTATAGCGAGGGAACCCGCGGGTGAGCAAGCGCCGGCCCGCGGGCGCCGGAGGCGGGCGGGATCCTCGCCGTGGCAGAAAGCCCGGCGACCTCAGCCCTCGATGCGGGAGAAGTCGGCGACCTCCCGGGTGGCCCGGCGCAGCATGTTGAGCAGTCTCAGCCGGTTCTCGCGCAGGGCCGGATCCTCGGCGTTGACCGTGACCTTGTCGAAGAAGGCGTCGACCGCCGGCCGCAGCTCGGCCAGCGCCCGCATCGCCCCTTCGAAATCCTCGTTTCCGATCGCCTCCGCGGCGGCGGCGCTGGCCCGGGCGAGGGCGGCGGCGAGCGCCTTCTCCTCGTCCTGGACGAGGGCGGCGACGTCCGGCATGGCGTCGTAGGAGCGCCCGTCGCGCTTCTCCTCGATGCGCAGGATGTTGGCGGCGCGCCGGTAGCCCGCGAGCAGATTTCGGCCGTCCTCCGTGTCGAGGAAGCGCCCGAGCGCCTCCACCCGCCGCACCACCATGAGGAGGTCGTCGTTCTCCCTCCCCCCGCTCGCCGCGCGCGCGGCCGGGATGGCCGGGATGGGGGGCGATCCGGACGAGGCGCCGGCGGTGCCTCCTGCACGCCCCCCCTCCGGCGCCTTCGGCGCCACCTCCCCCACGAGGGGGGAGGAAGGTGCGAGCACGGCGTCGATGAGGTCGTGGCGGGCGCCCTTGTCCCGCAGGTACACTTTCAGGCGGTCGGCGAGGAAGTTGAGGAGGTCCCCCCCGAGGGCGTCATCCCCGGGCTTGGCCCGGGGATGACGCTCCGGCGAAGACGCCCGATCGACCGCCGCGATGGGCGGGTCGAGCCCGGCCATGACGGCCGAAGACGCGGTCCCGAACAGCCCGAGAAGCGCCAGCCGCACGCCGTTCTCCAGCACCAGCCGGATCACGCCCAGCGCCGCGCGGCGGAGCGCATAGGGGTCCTTCGACCCGGTCGGCTTCTCGTCGATGGCCCAGAAGCCGACCAGCGTGTCGATCTTGTCCGCCAGCGCGACGGCGACGGCGACCGGGTCGGTGGGCACCCGGTCGGAGGGGCCGAGCGGCTTGTAGTGCTCCTCGATCGCGGCGGCGACGCTCGGGTGCTCGCCCTGCAGGGCCGCGTAGTAGCGGCCCATCAGGCCCTGCAGCTCGGGGAACTCGCCGACCATCTCGGTGACGAGGTCGGCCTTGGCGAGGCGCGCGGCGCGCTCGGCCAGCGCCGGATCGGCGCCGACCGCGGGGGCGAGCGCCTTCGCGAGCGCCGCGATGCGCTCGACCCGCTCGGCCTGCGTGCCGAGCTTCTCGTGGAAGACGATGCTCTTCAGCTTCTCCAGCCGGTCCGCGAGCGGCACCTTCCGGTCCGTGTCCCAGAAGAATTTCGCGTCCGACAGGCGCGCCCGCACCACCCGCTCGTTGCCGGCGACGATGGCCGCGCCGCCGTCGCTCGCCTCGAGGTTGGCGACGAGGACGAAGCGGTGGGAGGGCCTTCCCTCTCCCATGGGGAGAGGGTCCGCCCGAAGGACGGGGGTGAGGGGAGCGCCCTCTGCGGAGGGGGAACTCCCCTCACCCGGCCGCTCCGCGGCCACCCTCTCCCCCTGGGAGAGGGTTTTGAGCACGAAGCATTTCTGGTTGGCGCGGATGGTGGCGCGGATGACCTCCGGGGGGATGTCC
>DATLFZ010000255.1:0-2456 GCA_035540795.1 Beijerinckiaceae bacterium
GGCCCGCGACCGCGCCACCCAGGCGGTGCTGCCCCTGCGCGGCAAGATCCTCAACGTCGCCTCGGCCGGCAAGGACAAGCTCGTCCAGAACCAGCAGCTGTCGGACCTCGTCCAGGCGCTCGGCTGCGGTTCCGGCTCCCACTACCGGGACGGGGACCTGCGCTACGAGCGGGTCGTCATCATGACCGACGCGGACGTGGACGGCGCCCACATCGCCTCGCTCCTGATCACCTTCTTCTACCGGCAGATGCCGCAGCTCATCGACAAGGGCCACCTGTACCTCGCCGTCCCGCCCCTCTACCGCCTGACGCAAGGGGCCAAGACCGTCTACGCCCGCGACGACGCCGACAAGGAGCGGCTCCTCAAGACCGCGTTCAAGGCCGGCGCCAAGGTCGAGATCGGCCGCTTCAAGGGCCTCGGCGAGATGATGCCGGGACAGCTCAAGGAGACCACCATGGACCCGAAGAAGCGCACGCTTCTGCGGGTCACGGTGCTCCCGGACGAAAGACCCGAGACCGGCGCCACGGTCGAGCGGCTGATGGGGAACAAGCCCGAGGCGCGCTTCGCCTTCATCTCCGAGCGCGCCGCCTTCGCGGCCGAGGACGCCCTCGACATCTGAGCGGCAACCCGCCGCAGCGGGGAACAATCCCTGCGCGGCTACGTTGGCGCCCGTCGGCAGCCCCCCGGAACCTATCCGCACGCTTCATGGACGACAGCTATTCCCGCGGCCGCGCGTTCCTGGAGGGCGGCGGCGAGACGGGCGCCCAGATGCGCGGCCTCGACTGGTCGCAGTCGCCCCTCGGCGCGCCGGAGACCTGGCCGCAGAGCCTGCGCGCCGTCGTCAGCCTCCTCCTGAACTCCAAGTTTCCCATGTTCGTGGCCTGGGGCCCCGAACTCGGCTTCCTCTACAACGACCCCTACGCGCCGATCCTCGGCACCCGCCATCCGGCGGCGCAGGGGCGCCGGTTCCGGGACATCTGGCCCGAGATCTGGGACGACATCAGCCCGCTGGTCGAGAGGGCGCTCGCCGGCGAGGCGAGCTTCCACGAGGACCTGCCCCTCACGATGCAGCGGCGCGGCTACGTGGAGGAGACCTACTTCACCTTCTCCTACAGCCCGGTGCGGGACGAGAGCGGCGGCATCGCCGGGATGTTCTGCGCCTGCACCGAGACCACCGGGGCGGTGCTGGCGCGCCGGGCGCTGCGCGCGGAGAAGGAGCACCTGCGCGACCTGTTCGTGCAGGCGCCCGGCTTCATGGCCGTCCTGCGCGGTCCGGACCACGTCTTCGAGATCACCAACGCCGCCTATCAGCAACTCGTCGGAGACCGCGACCTCGTGGGCAAGCCCGCGCGGGAGGCGCTGCCCGACATCGAGGGCCAGGGCTTCTTCGAGCTCCTGGACCGGGTCTACCGCAGCGGGGAGCCCTTCGTCGGGCGCGAGGTGGGCCTGCGCCTCCAGCGCGGCCTCGAAGGGGCCGGCGAGGAGGTCTTCGTCGATTTCGTGTACCAGCCGATCCACGACGCGACGGGCACGGTGACCGGCATCTTCGTCGAGGGGAGCGAGGTGACCGAGCGGGTGAAGGCCCAACGTCACCAGAGACTTCTGATCGATGAGCTCAACCATCGCGTGAAGAATACGCTGGCGACCGTCCAATCGATCGTGTTCCAGACCCTGCGCAACGCCGCCTCGCTGGGGGAGGCGAACGCCGCGGTCGAGCGGCGCCTGATCGGCCTGTCCGGCGCCCACGACGTGCTCACCCGCGAGAACTGGGAGGGGGCCGATTTCGGCGAGATCGTCGGCCAGGCGATCGACCCGTTCAAGGTCCAGGGCCGGGACCGGTTCCTGTGCGGAGGGCCGGCGGTGCGCGTGCCGCCACGCATGGCGCTCGCCTTCGCCATGGCCCTGCAGGAGCTCGCGACGAACGCGGTGAAGTACGGCGCGCTGTCGAACGAGGCCGGCCGGGTCGAGATCGCCTGGTCGGTGGACCGGGTCGGGGACCCGCCGGTCCTTCACCTGCATTGGCGGGAGCGCGGCGGCCCACCGGTCGCGCCGCCGGCGCGGCGCGGCTTCGGCACGCGCCTCGTCGAGCGCAGCCTCGCCGGCGAGCTCGACGGCGACGTGCGGATCGCCTTCGAGCCGGACGGCGTCGAATGCACGGTCGCGGCGCCCCTCGACGGGATCGCCGAGGACGGTTGAACGCTCAGGCGGCCTTGGCGGCGCGCGCGGCGGCCCGGGCGGCGGCCTCGGCGCGGGTCTCGTAGACGATGCGCCGGTGCCACGGGCACCAGCTGCCGCCGGTCGTCGGCGCGCCGCAGCAGATCGCGCCTTCCGGCGCCTCCCGCACGATGAAGCGGCACTGGGCGAAGCCGGCCTCGATCAGGCTCGTCTCGTGCTTGCGGGACGGGGGCTGCAGCTGCGCAGGCGCGAATTCGACGGGTGCTTGGGCCATTGAGATC
>DATLFZ010000256.1:0-3886 GCA_035540795.1 Beijerinckiaceae bacterium
AACCTCTCCCGGAGGGAGAGGTCGAGTCGGCGCGGCAGCGCCGACCGGGTGAGGGGAGCACGCGTGACGGATGAGGCGCGACCGACGAGTCCCTCTCGTCACCGTCCGCCCCTCATCCGGCGCTTCGCGCCACCTTCTCCCGCCGGGAGAAGGATCGCGCCCCTCCTCTCCCGAGAAGGGAGAGGTCGAGTCTCGCCGGCAGGCTGAACCATGCCGGAGGAGGGCGCGCGTGCTCACCCGGCCACTCACCCCGACCCTCTCCCCGCGAGCGGGGAGAGGGGACGGTCACCCGCCTTCCGGGGCGCCTATCCCTCCGCCTTGTCGCCCTGGCCCTTCTTGGCGCCGCCCGCGGGGGCGGTGTCGTCGGAGCCGGCGGGCTCGCGGTCGGTGCGTCCCTGCGGCGTGAGCCGCGGGGCGTCGATGTCCTTCTCGGTCGCCTGCGATTTCTCGTCGGCCATCGGGTGCTCCCTCAGATCGTGCCGCCGCTGTCGGAGCCGCCGCCCGTCGCCGGGCGCGAGCCGCGCGGGTTCGAGGCGCCGCCGGCGCGGCCGGCGCGGCCCTCGCCGGTATTGCCCTCCCCGACGCCGCCTTTCGGGGCGCCCGGGATCGTCGCCTTGCCGCCGCCGGGCTCCTTGTCGACGGCGCCGCCGAGGTCGAAGCCCGGACGGTCCTGCGCGCCGGCCTTCGGGTCGCGTGCGGCGGCCTTCGGGTCGGGCCGCTCGGTCGGAACTTTCGGGTTCGTCATGCTGGTCTCCATCATCCGGTGCCCGGATCGACCTCGTCGTTCGGATTCGGCAGCGGGCCCGCGCCCTCGCCGGGGGTGGAGGATTCCCGCGTCGCCTCGGGCGAGACCGCCGGGTTGCCCTCGCGCCGGCGGGAATCGTCGTCGGCGGGCGGCGGCTTGGGCTCGCTCACGGGCTCACCTCCCGCCCTTGCGCATCCGGGCGATCGCCTCGCCGGTGGCGTCCGTGTCGTCGGGGGCGAGCGTCGGGTCGCTCAGATGGGCGTGGGTCTCGGGCGTCTCCGCCGCGGTGAGGTCGTCGTGACCGTCGGCCTTGCCGCCCGCCCCGCGGGTCGCGTTGCGGTAGTTGTGGGCTTCGCCGCCCGGGCGGCTCCAGGCCTCGCGCATCGTGTCGTTCGCCTCGGCCTCGGGCCGATCGACGCCGGCCTCGCCGCCGCGCTTCGCGTTGCGGACCTGGTCGGCGTCGCGGTCGTGGATCGATTTCCGCTCCATGGAAGGTCTCCTGGATTCTGGGGGAGAACCGGCAGGTCGCGCGAAGGGTTGCGGCCAAGGTCCCGAAACGAAAAAGGGCGGCCGGAGCCGCCCTTTCCGTGGTGCCTGCCGCAGGCCCTATTCGCAGACCGTGCGGCGGCGCATCTCCCACCCCCAGCCGGGCACCCAGACCCGGTGGCGCTCCACGAAGCAGCGCTCGACCGGCTCCTCCTCGACGTAGACCCGGGCCGGCGGCGGCCCGTAGACCGGGCGCGCATTGGCGATGGCCGCGCCGAGCGCCATGCCGCCGATCACCCCGACCGCGGCCGCCGCGCCCGGGTTCCAGGTGCTGCCGTAGTACGGCCGGTAGTAGCGCCCGCCGGCCTCCGCCGGGGCCACGCTCGCGGCCAGCGCCAGCGCGCCGGCCGCCGCAAGCATCTTCCTCATCGTCCCGCCCTCGTCGCCGGGCCCGCGCCCGGTTCGACGTCGAGACTAGGAAAGCCCCCGTAGCGGATTCCTGAACGAAGCGTGGCCGAAAGGTGGCGGGCGCCGCCCGCCATCCGCGTGGTGAACGAAGGCTTAAAGCCCCTCGAACAGGGCGCTCGAAATGTAGCGCTCGGCGAAGGAGGGAATGACGACCACCACGTTCTTCCCCGCCATGCCCGGGCGGGCGCCGATCTCGAGGGCGGCCGCGATCGCCGCCCCCGACGAGATGCCGCCGGGGATGCCCTCCTTGCGGGCGAGCAGCCGGGCGGTGTCGAAGGCCGTCTGGTTGCCGACCGTGACCACCTCGTCGATGACCGAGCGGTCGAGCACGTCCGGCACGAAGCCGGCGCCGATGCCCTGGATCTTGTGCTTGCCGGGCTGGCCGCCGGACAGGACCGGCGAATCCTCCGGCTCGACGGCGACGATCTTCAGCGACGGCCGGCGCGGCTTGAGCACCTGCCCGACCGCGGTGATCGTGCCGCCGGTGCCGACGCCGGCGACGAAGACGTCGATCTCGCCGTTCGTGTCGTTCCAGATCTCCTCCGCCGTGGTGCGGCGGTGGATCGCCGGGTTGGCCGGGTTCTGGAACTGCTGCGGGATGACCGCGCCCGGGATCTCGGCCTTGAGCTCCTCCGCCCGGGCGACGGCCGCCTTCATGCCGCCGTCGGCGGGGGTGAGGACGAGCTCGGCGCCGAGCAGCGCCAGCATCTTGCGGCGCTCGAGGGACATGGTCTCCGGCATGGTCAGGATCAGGCGGTAGCCCCGCGCCGCCGCCACGAAGGCGAGGGCGATGCCGGTGTTGCCGGAGGTCGGCTCGATCAGGGTCGCGCCCGGGCCGATGGCGCCGGCCTGCTCCATGGCGTCGATCATGCCGACGCCGATGCGGTCCTTGACGCTCGCGATCGGGTTGAAGAATTTGAGCTTCGCCAGGATGTTGGCCTCGACCCCGCGCTCCCGCGGCAGCCTGCCGAGGCGCACGATGGGGGTGTCGCCGATGGTCTCGGTGATCGACCCGTAGATGCGGCCGCGGCCGGGCTTGCGGCCGGTCTCGGTTTCGCGGGGCGTGCGGGCTGCGTCGGGCATCGCGTTCTCCTCGGCTTCGGGACCTCTATTTAGGCGTTCACGCCGGGAAATCAAATAATCTACGCGTTCAGATCGTGAAATCAGGCGGAGGCGGCTCGTCGCCGAAGACGGCCTTGCGGTCGGCCTGCGCGCACAGGTCCTCCACCGTGACCTTGTCGAGCCGCGCCAGGAAGGCTTCGCCCGCCTCGCGGACGAGGGGCCCGACCACCTGGTCGACGAGGGCCGAGCGCGGCATCGGCGGCAGCCCGTCCTCCCCGGTCGCGGTCATGGCGGCGCGCAGGATGTCCCCCGCGGTGATGCGCCGGCGCTCCTTGGCGAGCTCGTAGCCGCCGCGGGGACCGCGCACCCCCTTCAGGACGCCGCAGCGCACGAGCGCCTGCAGCACCGTCTCGAGGTGGCGCGGCGGCAGGTCGTGGCGGGCGGCCAGCACCTTCGCCGCGACCGGCGTCGGCCGCGCGTGGAGCGCGATGTCGACGACCGCCGCGATCGCCAGGAGGCTGCGGCGGGACAAGAGTATCATGGGCCTTCCCCCTGGTTCCGGCTCTTAGAGGCCGGTCGATCCGAATCCGCCGGCGCCCCGGCTCGTGTCGGCGAGGCGGCCGGTCTCGACGAGGCTCGCCCGCGCCACCGGGACCACGACGAGTTGCGCCACCCGCATGCCGCGCGTCACCACGAAAGGCGCCGCGCCGAGATTGATCAAGAGCACCTTCACCTCGCCGCGATAATCCGCGTCGATGGTGCCCGGCGCGTTGAGCACCGTCACCCCGTGCGACAGGGCGAGCCCCGAGCGCGGCCGGATCTGCGCCTCGTAGCCTTCCGGGATCGCGAGCGCGATTCCCGTCGGCACGACGGCGCGGCCGAACCGGTCGAGGACGAGGGGCGAGCCCTCGGGATTCGCCGCGATCAGGTCGAGCCCGGCGGCGCCCGCGCTCTCGTAGGCGGGGAGCGGCAGGTCGGCCCCGTGCGGCAGCCGGGTGAGGGGGATCTCGACCCTCACGGGCTCGCCTCGGCGATGGCGGCGAGCCGGGCGACGAGCCGGCGCGCCACCTCGTCCTTGTCGAGGATCGGCCAGGATTCGACCCCCTCGGCCGAGACGAGGTGGAC